>JAQBQL010000174.1 GCA_028287035.1 Labilithrix sp.
TGCGGGGCGAGCGCGGCGGCGGCGCACCGTGGACACGCGTCGCGCACGCGGCGGCTCGCATCGAGCGCCTTTGCCTGCGCAGCGACGCAGCGCGGACCCGGCTCGAGCGCGCAGAGCCGGTCGGCGGCGCGCCGGATCGACGAGAGCGCGAGGCATGCGCTGGTGCAGTCCGACGTGGACAGCGCGAGGCTCTCCGCGGTCAGGCTCTTCTCGAGATCGTCGATCTCGTCGGCACGCGCGGACGTCGCCGCGAGCAGCACGGCGAGGGCGAGCGCTGCGGCGATCGCTGCCGGTAGCGGGGCGAACGGACGAGCGCGCGGGGCCACGCCTCACCGAATCACGCAGGCGGCTCCTGCGCAAGCGCGCTTCACGCCCCGCGCGAGGTGGGTTACGCGTTGTCGCCTGATGTCCCTCCGAGCTGCTTCCGACGTGGCGAAACGCTGCCTGTGCCTCGAGCTGCTCCTCCAGCGGCTCGGTCTCGAGATCGACGACGAGGACGACGAGACCGAGCGCGAAGCGATCCGCCGCGCCTGGAGCTCGCGTCTCGGGCAGCTCGGTCTCGAGGACACCCTCCAGGACGACGAGCGGGCCCTGCTCGATCGGCCGGTCGGCGAGCTGACCGAGGAGGAGTGCGACGACATCGAGGGCCGCGTCATCGGCGCGCTCGTCCTCCTCTGGTCGCTGACGCGCCTCGGCGCCCGGCCCACCGCCGCCACCCTCGGCATCGCCACGCGCCTCATCGGCGACCATGGCGTCCTCGGCGACGGGTCGATCCCGGGCGCCAAGGCGGCGATCGAGAAGGCGGTCCTCCGGCCCGAGCAGGACGTCCTCGCGGCGCTCGAGACGTATACCAAGGACGCGGCGAAGCCCGCGGCGGACGTCGGCGGCGAGCCCGATCCCGAGCCCATGGTCGCGGCCATCGGCAAGACCACCCTGGAGTGGATAATCGTCTAGTCTCGGTCGTACCGTGACGCGCGAAGAGGTCTGGAACACCGTCGCCGAGAGCCTGCGCGAGGGCTTCGGGCACCTGCTCGACGTGCGTGACGTGCGGCGCCGGCGCCGCGTGGCCGGCGACACGTGGACGGTCACGGTGGTGCTCGCCGCGCAAGGCGGGGATCTCCACGTCGCCGATCTCACGGTCGACGACGCGGGCGCGATCACTCCGGTGCTCACCGCGGACCACGTCATCGACGCGGTGAAGCGCGCCGACGCCGCCGCGGGCATGCCCGAGGAGCCCGCCCACGAGCTCGCCGACTTCGCCCTCGGCGAGGAAGACGGCAGCGACGACCTCGGCCTCGAGCGTCTGTCCGAGATCGCCGAGGAGCCGCTCGAGACGCGGATCGCCGCGGGGATCGCACGCGGCGATCGCGCATCGCTCGTCGAGGCCCGCGAGCTCCTCCCCCGCCTGCTGGCCGACCACGACCATCGCGGCCGCACGCTCCTCACGATGGCTGCCGTCGAGCTGAGCCTCGGGCAGCCCGGGCTCGCGAAGGGCTACGTCGAGGCCTCGGCGCGCGAGTTCGCGGACCGTTTCGATCTCGACTCGCTCGAGAAGGCGGCGACGCTCGCCCTCGAGCTCGTCGGGCGGGACGGGTTCGCGGGATCGCCCGTCCACGTCCTCCTCGAGCAGGCCCGGCAGCGGCTCCGGCCGTTCGACGACATCTTCGCCGCGCGCAGCTTCGCCGGTCTGCCTGCGGAGCTCCGCGCGCGGCTCGCTCCCCACCTGACGCTCCGCACGCTCACGCCCGGCGAGACCCTCGTGAGCGAGGGCGATCCTTCACGCCAGATCTTCGTCGTGAAGAGCGGCCTCCTCGGCGTGTGGCTCGAGAAGCCGGAGGGCGGAGCGTGGCTCGTCCGCTGCTGCTTCCCGGGCTGGCTCCTGGGCGAGTCGAGCGTCCTCGGACCGGCCGACGCGCGCACCGACGCGCGCTGCACCGCGACGCTGAAGGCCGAGCGCGTGAGCGAGGTGTGGAGCGCGCCCGCCAAGGTGGTCCGCGCGCTGATGGAGGAGGACCTCGCGTTCGCCCAGCGCATCGCCGAGACGAAGCAGCTCCACCGCATCGACTCGTTCTTCTCGATGCACGAGACGATGGGGCAGCTCGACGTCCAGGTGCGGGACGAGATGCTCTCGTGCATCCAGCGCCTCGAGACGTTCGACGAGGAGACGCTGCTCCTGCCCGCGGGCGAGGTGCCGAGCTCGGCCTGCCTCGTCGCGCGCGGCTCGATCGGGCTCTACCAGGACGAGACGAAGGTGGGCGAGATCGACGCCGACGCCTTCTACGGCGTGCGCGACGCGATCCACGGCATCGCGCCGAGCGTCGCCGCCATCGCGCGGCCGGGCACCACGGTCGCGTTCTTCGAGGGCGGCCGGCTCCGCAAGCTGTGCGAGCGCAGCCCCGAGAACGTGGTGGCGGTGCTCGAGCGGCTCGGCTGAACGCGACACGAGCCCGCATCTTGCTTCTCGCGCGGCGCGCCGCATGCTGTGCGGACCATGATCGTCGAGTGCGGATCTTGCCACCAGTCGAACCGTCTCCCCGCCGCGCGCCTCGGCGACAAGGCGAAGTGCGCCGCGTGCAAGGAGCCGCTGCTTCCGCTCCGGAAGCCCATCGCCATCGGCAGCGTCGAGGAATTCGACGAGCTCGTACGTGACGCGAAGACGCCGGTGCTCATCGACTTCTGGGCGACGTGGTGCGGCCCCTGTCATGCGGTGGCCCCGGAGCTCGTGAAGCTCGCCAGCGACCGCGCCGGCCAGGTCATCGTCGCGAAGGTGGACACCGAGGCGCATCAGGGCCTGGCCGCGCGCTTCGGCATCCGCAGCATCCCGACGATGGTGCTGATGAGGAATGGCAAGGAGGACAAGCGGATCAGCGGCGCGATGCCGGCGAGCGCGATCGCGGAGCAGCTCCTGCTGTGACGCCGCGGGCGTGCGCCTGCGGGGACGCGTAGAGACGGTGGACGAGAAAAGGTGCGTGCTCGGGGACGAGCGCATTCCGCTCGATGCGGAAGTCGTGCGCGCGTTCCAGCGCATCGAAGAGGTGCGCCGCGTTGAGCGCCGGAGCCCACGTACGCGCGCGTGCGGCTCGTTCGGCGGCGTCGAAGGTCCCGCAGTTCGTGAGCCCGCTGAGGCCGACCTCGTCACAGACGTCGTAGCCGACGACCACCCACGCGAACGGCCGAGGCGGAAGCTCGGAGAACGTCTCGCCGAGCCGCCATGCGGGCAGGACGTGCGGCGCGTCGGGGTCCGGCAGGATCATGGCAAAGAGCTCGATGTCGTCGGGGCGGCGTATGCCGGGTGCGGCCGGCGGAAGTACCCGTTCGTCCCATGACACGGGGTAGTCGACATCACGGAGCAGGTAGTCGCGCCGCCGTGGTGCCTCCCAGGTCTCCCTGGCACGAGACGGGGATCTCCAGCCGCCGTCGACGAAGAGGCCGGTGTCAGGTGCTGGGTTGCGGCGCGAATCCAACTTCAAGGCCCCAGAAATGTCCGAAGAAGAGGAGCTGAACACGAATCGCTGCCATCAGCAGTGACATCCGTCGGGGGAGTGACAGATCCGGCTCACGCAGCTGACGAAGATACGTTCCGTGCGCCAGCATGCTCTGCCTGATGGACCCACGGCTCCGGGGAACGGCGACGCCTTTGAGTATGCTGGTCGTGGACATCACCTGCGCATAGAAGTCGATGCCCGACCTGAGACTGTTGCAGAGATAGTCGGTCGCCCTGGTTGGCACGAGCGGCCCCTTTCGCCTCAGGAGAAGGCGGAACGCGGCATCGCTCTCGAGCGCGAGCCGAAGACAGATATGTACAGCTTCCCGGTCATCGTCGTCGAGCACCGGCGGCACTTCCGTATCGGAAGCGAAGATGAGTCTCTCGAGCGCGGCCAGCTGACCAGCTCGGCGCGCCATCGTGCTGTTGTTCATTGTGAGGACGTCCTAGCTCGTCAGAACGATAACACCAGAACGGCGCGCCATCGCGAAGCTGACGCCGAGTCCGAGCTCCGGCGCGGCGCGCCGCCTGAGTGCTGCGCGCGATACGCGGAACATGGCGCAGCTTCCTCTGTCATGCGCCACGACGAATGAGGGCGAGCTCCTTTCCGACCGCAGCGGTGAACGCGGGATCCGCTCGGCGGGCCTTGGCGATGGCCATGGCCTGCTCGAGCTCCACGCGCGCATCCTCCAGCCGGCCCAGTTGACGAAGGCATTGACCGAGGTTGAAGCGTGCGATGGCGACGACCGACGACGGCCGGAGGTACCGCTCGCACGTCGAGACCTCCTGCTCGAAAAACGGAAGCGCGTCCTGCGGACGTCCCTGCGCCATCTTCGCGTGGCCAATCAAACCGAAGTATCTGGAGAATTCCTCCAGGTTGCCGACCCGGCCGGCGATCTCGATGCACTCGCCCATCAGCGCGCAGCCCTCATTCGTGGATCCCGCGATGACGAGTGCGCTGCCGACCTTTCCCGCGAGCGCCGCAACCTCCACGTGGTCGGGACCGAGGCGCAGACGCGCGATGGCGAGTGCGCGACGTAGGCACGCGACTTCCTCTTCATTGTCGGGGTCGAGCGGTTCGTGCTCCCAGAAGTGAGTGGCCGCCATCAACCGCAACGGCCTGATGAGCCGAACATCGTCGGGCCCCCGGGTCCTGTCCACGAATGAAACGAGCTGCGCGAGCACCGTCCTGGCCGAGTCGGTGTCGCGAGCCGCGATCAGGCGCTGAGCCTCCTCGACAGCGGAGGTCCACCGCTCCTCGGGCTCGTACTTGGGCGCGTTCATAGTGGGAACGCCTGCGGCTCGTCGAGGCATTCGTAGTAGTCTCGTTTAGACGCTTCTTTAGCGTCCGGAGTTCGCCAATCAGGAACGCTGCAGATCTCACCGGGGGTGTTGTTGGGATAGTGGCCGGTCACCCCCTCACAACAAAGCCCGCGTTCGAAGCTGCCCGCCCGGAGGGCAGCGCAAGGGTACTTCGGGTCCTCCGGATCGGGCACGAACAGCCATGGAAGGCAAAGCGCTAGGGCGTCCGGAAAGCCCGATGGGGCCGACTTCATTCCTTGAATACACTTCTGAAAACGTCGAATCCCGTGACCGTCTGGATCCGTGTATTGGACCGGAACGTTGCTGACGTAGCCGTAGAGGTTTACGCCACCGCGGAGGCCGATTGGATCCACCGACAGCCAGCGGCCGAGGTTCGGATCGTATCCCCGGAACTGGGTCAGGCTTTCACCGGTCGACCTGTCGAGGTAGTGGCCGGTGAAGCCGAAGTCGGCGCGCGGCCCCGAGCCAGACTCGGTCGCCTTACCCCATGGATCATAGGCAGTACGAGAGGCGATCGTCGTTCCGTCGCTCGCTATGACGTCTCGAATGCTGCCGAGGTGATCGTGCGTGTAGAAGTGGTCGCTCGTTCCCTCTTCAAAGCCCTGTTCGAAGTAGTTACGGGCGACGGTCGGGCCGCCGCGCTTCTGGCAAATCCGCGGCCCGCACCACACGAAGGTGTCGTTCTTCGTCTCGACGCCGCCTGTGAGCTCCTGTATGCGCACCCGCTTAGAGTCGCCATCGTAGGAGTACACACTCTCGCGTGTCCCGATGACGGTACGCACCAGCCTGTTCTGCTGGTCCCACCGGTACTCCCGCTCGACGGCCCCGCCCGGGAGCCGCTGGAACCGCAGGTTACCATTCGCGTCGTACTCGAACGTGTTCGTCGTCCCCGTCGTCGTGACCGAGTACGTCTTCGTGGCGACGTTGTTCCGCCCGTCCTTCGCCGCGACCACGACGGTGTTCGCGCCAGCGTCGAGGTCGACGACGCCCTCGAAACGGTACGGCGCACCGCCGTCCGTCGACAAGACCTTCGCCGGGTGGCCGTTCACGCTCACGGTCGCGGGCTCGTCCACGACGCCGGAGAACGTCGTGCGGCCGTGGTCCCGCTCCGAGAGCAGCTGATTCAGGCTATTCACGTCGTAGTTCTTCGGCGCCGACGTGCCCGTGCCCACCTGGACGCGGTTGCCGGCGTTGTCGTAAGCGTAATACTGCGACTCGAGCAGCGTGCTCCCATCCTGTCGCTTGGCGGATGTGAGCTGGCGCGACGCGTCGTACCCGAACGACCATGTCGTCGGCGCGCTCCCCTGCGCGAACGGTCCACGTGTCGATGCTCCGGTCCTGCCCGTACGTGTAGTCGAACTGCGAGATCACGCTCGGCGTCGGACCGGCCGACAGGTTCTTGATCTGCTTCAGCAGGAAGTCCCCGGTGATGCCGTAGTAGTCGTACAGGACCTGCATCCCTTTGGGATAGCTGACCGTGGACGGACGGCTCGACTGGCCGGCGAACGCGTACGTCGACAGCCCGAGGTTGTTCTGAACGCCGGTGACGCGGGCGCGTGCATCGAACGTGTACTCCTCGGAGTAGCTCGCCGTCGCGTGCGTCGCGTCGTCGACGATCTCGAGCTTCTTCAGCCGTCCGAGCTCATCGTACGTGTGCTTCTGCGTGTCGTTCGCGAAGGGTCCATCGATGAGTGCCACCTGCCCAGCACCGAAGGTGCTCGCCGCGTACGGATGGTACGTGAAGGTCGTGGTGCCCGCGCCATCCTGGCGGGAGGCGGCGCGCGGGAAGAACGCGTCGTAGGCGTACGTGACATCCGGCGTCGCCGTGTCGCTGTAGTCCTTCTTCGTGATGCGGTCGTCGACCGTGTACTGGTACGAGAGCGTGCGGCCGATCGGGTCGACCTCGCTGAGAAGGCGCCCGTCGCGCTGCCAATGCGCCAGACTCTGCGTCAGCCCCCGCTGCATGAGCGGATTGTACACGTCCCGCGTCCAGCGATCCTCACGGTCCGCGACGCGGTCATGCTCTGGTCCTCGTACTCCCGCTGCTGTGAACGTCGCGACGTCGACCGCGTCCCACGCCCGCACGACCTCGCCGCCGTCGCGGCGCTCAGTTCCGATTCGGAACTGAGCGCCGCGCCGCGGCACGAGCCCCGGCTCACCACCTGCTACCCTCCCCCCGTGTTCCACTTCCTCGCTGAACGGCGTCGTCGTCACCTGCTCGAGAACCCCTTTCCGGCCGCCTGGCGCGAGATCATGGACCGCAACTGCGCGTTCGTCGGGCGGCTCGGGGAGGAGGAGCGCAGGAAGCTCGAGGGGCTCGTCCAGATCTTCTGCGCCGAGAAGAACTTCGAGGGCTGCGGCGGGCTCGAGCTCACCGACGAGATGCGCGTCACCATCGCCGCCGAGGGGTGCCGCCTCCTCCTGCACGTCGACCAGGACATCTATCCCGATCTCGTCAGCGTGCTCGTCTATCCCTCCGCCTATCGCGCGACCAAGCAGCAGCGCGAAGGGCACGTCGTCATCGAGCGCGAGGACGCGCGGCTCGGCGAGTCGTGGTCACGCGACGCGATCGTGCTCGCATGGGACCACGTGCTCGCCAGCGCGCGCGGCGAGCTCGGCGCCGAGAACGTCGTCCTCCACGAGCTCGCCCACCAGCTCGACGCGCAGAGCGGCGCGGTCGACGGCGCGCCGCCGCTCGGCTCGCGCGGCCGCTATGCGTCGTGGGCGCGCGTGCTCGGCACGGAGTTCGCGGCGCTCGCCGAGCGCGTTCACGAGGGACGCGCGAGCGACATCGACGCGTACGGCGCCGAGAGCCCCGCCGAGTTCTTCGCGGTCGTCACCGAGATGTTCTTCGAATCGGGCGCGCGGCTGAAGGAAAACCATCCAGAGCTCTACGGGGAGCTTGCGGGCTTCTACCATCAGGATCCCGCGGCCGAGCCCGCGCGTTGACCGCTCCGCCCGGGCTTGCTGCATCGTGCACGGAAAAGAACCGTGGCGACGGTCGCAACAGGCAAAGAACGGATCCGCATCGATCCACGCGCGTGCTGCGCGGGTGACATCCGAGACGCTCCCACGACGCGCCCCGCGCGCGCATCGGCGTAAGACCATCTCTCGTCACCACGGAGGTCACCCATGCGCGTCTCGATGATCGTGTTGCTCTCCTCGCTCACCCTGGTCGCTTGCGGCGGCGCCGCGAAGGAGGCGAAGGGCCCCGAATCGGACCCGTGGTCGGGCTACACCGGCAAGTACGCCGAGCCGGGCGCGCCCTCCCAGAAGGCGGCGACGAAGAGCGGCGCCGACAAGGTCGGAAAGGCCGATACGACCGCCGCGCCCGCCGCCACAGCGGCTCCGGAAACCATCGCGCCGAAGGCGTCGTCCGCCACCATCAAGGGCGAGTCGATCTCCTCGATCGCGCTCGACTCGTTCGCCGATGCCTCCCGCACCGCCACGAAATCCAAGGTGGTCTCGACCAAGTACCTCGTCGGTCCCAGGTACGAGCAGCTCCAGATCCAGATGAAGGGCGTCGCCGTGCAGGTGATCCGCCCCGCCGCCAACCCCGCGCCCGATGGCCCGTCGTTCAGCTCACCGAAGGCGCGGTCCGGCGAGGTCTCGAAGACGGAGTCCGGCTGGTACGACCCCGAGGCCGACGTCGCCGTGGTCGTGACCGCCGGCGGCAAGGCGGGCGCCCAGAAGCTGCTCGGCTCGCTCGTGAAGCACTGACCTTTCGCGTTACGCTGGCGCGATGCGCGCACCCGCAGCGACCGCTCTCGCAGGCCTGACGGCCGTACTTGCCTCCGCCGCCTGCGACTCCGGCCCTCCGGTGCGGAGCGCGTCCGGCGAGATCGTCGAGTCGGTCACCTTCGAGGAGCGCTTCGCGCTCACCAACGATGCCGCGAGCGAGGTGCGCTTCGGCGGCGAGAGGCTGCGGAAGGCGATGCCGCTGCTCGAGAAGACCGGCGTGAGCGCGCTCAGCGGTTCCTTCAGCGCCGGCCACGTGCTCGACAAGAGCACGATGACCATCACGTTCGAGGGGGCCCAGAAGAAGACGCGCACCGTGACCGTGAAGAACTGCGCCGAGCCGCACGTGTGCGCCTTCTTCGAGCAGGCGCGGAAGGAAGGCTTCGTCGACAAGCTCCCGGCCGTCTGTCGCGGCACGACCGCCTGTGGCACGTAGCCTTCGCCTCGCCGCCGCGCTGCTGGCGCTCGCGGTACCGGCGTGCAGCCGCTGCGGCGGGCGCACCGACCCGCCGGCGGTCATGGCCGACGCGGCGATCGCCGAAGGAGGCGCGGACGTCGACGCCGCGAAGGTCCGCACGAAGAAGGGCGGCACCGACGTCACCTTCGCCGCGATCTCCGATACCCACTTCGGATTCGGCGGAATCCCGGCCGCGCACGACGTGCTCGTCCCGCGCATCAATGGCATTGCCGGCCACGCGTATCCCAAGGAGCTGGGCGGCACCGTCGGGCCCCTGCGCGGCCTCCTCGTGACCGGCGATCTCACGGAATGGGGCTGGCCCGAGCAGTGGGACGCGTTCGCGGCGACCTACGGTCTCGACGGCGGCCCGGACGGCAAGGTGAAGGTCCCGGTGTTCGAGGTCGAGGGCAATCACGACAAGGTGTCGGCGCACCTCGTGGAGGAGAAGATCGCGGCCCGTCACGGCGCGCGCTTCTATTCGTTCGACTGGGACGATCTCCACATGGTGGCGCTCGGCGAGGCGCCGAACGAGGAGGGCCTCGCGTTCCTCGAGCGCGACCTCGGGGGCATCGCGCGCGACGTCCCGGTCATCCTCTACTTCCACCTCGCGCTCGCCGGTCCGTGGTCGGAGGGCAACTGGTTCGCCGAGGGCGATCTGAAGTCGCGCCTCGCGAAGCTCGCGACGGCGTGGAACGTCATCGCGATCTTCCACGGGCACCATCACGCCACGGACCATTACGTGTGGAACGGGATCGACGTCTTCAAGCCAGGCGCCGTGAAGCACGACGCCCACACGTTCGCGGTCGTCCACGTGACCGACGCCGAGATGACCGTCGCCGAGTACGATTGGCGCAGCGACGGCTGGGAAAGCGTCTTCACGATCCCGCTCCGCGGCCGCAAGAAGAGGTAACCTCGTCGGGCAATGGCAAAGAAGAAGAAGGACGAGAAGCACGACGACAAGCGCTCGGACGACAAGCCGGAGGAGAAGCGCGGGAAGGAAGCGCCCAAGGACGCGCCGCTGCCGTCGAAGGACCGCGCCGACTTCGACCCGAACCGGCTCACCAAGAAGCGCTACGCGGCCGAGCTCGAGCGCCTCGAGAAGGAGCTCGTCAAGCTGCAGGAGTGGGTGCGCCTCGAGAAGAAGCGCGTCGTCGTGATCTTCGAGGGCCGTGACGCCGCGGGCAAGGGAGGCGTCATCAAGACGATCTCCGGCTGTCTCAATCCGCGCATCTGCCGCGTCGTCGCCCTCGCGGCGCCGAACGACCGCGAGAAGGGGCAGTGGTACTTCCAGCGCTACATCTCGCAGCTGCCGGCGGCGGGCGAGATCGTGCTCTTCGACCGGAGCTGGTACAACCGCGCCGGCGTCGAGCGCGTGATGGGCTTCTGCACCGAGGAGGAGCTCGAGGAGTTCTTCCGCGCCGCGCCCGAGTTCGAGCGCATGCTGGTCCGGTCCGGAACGCTGCTCTTCAAGTACTGGTTCTCGGTGAGCGACGACGTGCAGGAGAAGCGATTCCAGGACCGTATCGAGAATCCGGTGAAGCGCTGGAAGCTCTCGCCGATGGACCTCGAGGCGCGCGCGCGCTGGGTCGACTACTCGAAGGCCAAGGACCAGATGTTCGCGCGCACCGACACGAGCGAGTCTCGCTGGTGGGTGGTCCCCGCCGACGAGAAGAAGCGAGCGCGCCTCAACTGCATTGCCCACTTCCTCGACTCGATCCCCTACGAGGATCTCACCCCGAAGCGCCTCAAGCTGCCGCCCCGCCAGAAGGCAAAAGGCTACGAGCGGCCGCCCGAGGACACGCAGCACTTCGTTCCGGAGAAATACTGACGATGCGCGCGGTCATGATCAATGGCAAGGGCGGGCTCGAGGTCCTCGGGGTCGGCGAGCGCGAGGTTCGCCCGGCCGGTCCGGGGGAGGTCCGCATCCGCGTGAAGGCGGCCGCCGTCAACCCGACGGACACCCTCCTTCGCTCGGCGGGGAGTCCGAAGAATCCGCCCCCGTGGACTCCCGGCATGGATGCCGCGGGGACCGTGGAATCGGTCGGAGCGGGTGTCGAGCGACTCCAGATGGGTGACGCGGTGATGGCCATCGTCGATCCGCGGCGAGACGAGGGCGGCGCGCAGTGCGAGCTCATCGTCGTGCCGGCGGCGTCCGCGGTGAAGGTGCCCGACGGGGTCAGCCTCGCGCAGGCATCGACCCTTCCGATGAATGGCCTCACCGCCGTCCTCGGCCTGGACATGATCGGCCTCGCCCGCGGAGAGACGCTCGCGGTGACGGGCGGCGCCGGCGTCCTCGCGCAGTACGTCATCGTGCTCGCCAAGCAGCGGGGCCTGCGGGTCCGCGCCGATGCCAAGCCCGCGGACGTGGAGCTCGTGAAGAGCTTCGGGGCCGACCTCGTGGTGGCGCGCGGAGAGGCGTTCAACCGCGAGGTGCTGGCCGCGGCTCCGGGCGGCGCGGACGGCGTGTTCGATACCGCGCTCCTCCACGAGAAGGTGCTCGGCGCGATCCGCGACGGCGGCGGCATCGTCACGGTGCGCGGCTGGAAGGGGCCCACCGAGCGCGGGATCGTGGCGCATCCGGTGATGGTCACGGACGCCTTCGAGCGCACCGAGTGGCTCGAGGAGCTTCGCGGCCTCGCGTCGAGCGGCGCCATCGAGCTGCGTGTGGCCGCCGAGTACCCGCCCGAGCGAATCGCCGACGCGCAGCGCGCCATGGAAGCGGGCGGCCTCCGGGGCCGCGCGGTCATCGTGTTCTGAGGGAGCGCCTGGCCGCGATGCCTACGAGATGATCTTCAGCGCGAACGCGCGTTCCACGAGCCACACCGTGGCCAGCAGCGCGATGGCGACGCTGCCCGCGCGGAGGCCCCAGCGGCGGTAGGCTGGGGCCCGGCGGGCGGCGAACGCGAGCGGCACGAACAGCGCCACGATGGCGAGCTGCCCGAGCTCCACGCCCGCATTGAAGCCGAAGAGCGTGACCAGCAGGTTGGACCGGGGGAGGTCGAGGTCACTCAGCGTCGCCGAGAACGCGAAGCCGTGCATCAGGCCGAGCAGGAAGGCCGCCATCCACCGGTCGTGGCCGAGGACGGGCCGCAGGTTGTTCACGGCCGCGAGCACGACGCTGGCGGCGATCACCGATTCCACCAGACGTGACGGCAAGGTCACCACGCCGAGGGCGGCCAGGCTCAACGTGATCGAGTGCGCGACCGTGAACGACGTCACGATGCGCAGCACGTCGAGGAGCGCCGGCCGCAGGCGCAGCACGGGGATCCAGCCCGTGCCCTCGCGACGCAGCACGCTGGGGAGGAGCAGCGCCAACAGAAAGAGGATGTGATCGTAGCCCGTCCAGATGTGGAAGATGCCCTCGACGACGATGTTCCGGAGCTGCCGCGCACGCCCCGAGCCGTCGAGCTCGAAGCGGACGTCGTGCTCGCCGCGTGAGAGGATCTGGGTGCGGCCGCCGCCGGGCGCTTCGATGCGCGTCACCGCGCGATGCTGCGGGTCGATATCGAAGAAGAGCGTGTAGTCGACATTCAAGGAATGGACGCGCGCAGCACAGCGTAGGTCCCGCCGGAGCACCGCGTAGGTCCCGTCGGAATGGTCGACCACCCGCAGCGCCTCGGCGGCGGGTGCGAGCGCGCACGCCCCGGCGTCACCGCCGACCGCGAGATGTCCGAACGCGAGCGCCTCGATGGCGGCCGTCTCGGACGAGACCTCGGCCCAGGTGATCTTGCCATTCTGGTCGTGGTCGAGATCGAGCGCATAGTCGAGATCACGAAGGGCGATGTCCCAGCGCGCGTGCACGACGGCGCCGTCGACGTCGAGCGTGAGGTAGCTGTCGCTCGGCTTGTGCGCCTCCGCGGTGCGCGTGGCGAGGAGGAGGACGAGGGCGGCGAGGACCGCGAGGAGCGGCTTCACGGTCCCTCACCCGCGCGGAGGTCGGCCGCCACCCTGGCGATGAACGGATCCTCGAGCTTGGTCTCGGCGATCCACGCGAGCACGCCGCGCGCAGCTTCCGGGCGCTTCGCGGCCCGCGCCGCCTCGAGGTACACGCGCACGTCGGCGGGCTCCTTCTGCACGTCCCAGTTGGCGACCGCGAGCTCGAGCGCGCGGCCCGGATCGTTCGACAGCTCGAGGACGAACCGCGACTCCTCGCGGCGGTGGACGACGTCTCCCCGAAGCTTGCTCGCGGCAAAGCGCGCCCGGAGGAGCTCGCCGTGCGCCGCCGCTTCCGGCAAGCCGGCGCGCCGCTCCGCGATCGCGATGCGAAGGAGGAGCGTGTCGTTGATCTCGCGCCCGCGCACGACGGCGAGCGCATCCTCCGGTCTTCCGCGATCGAGCAGGAGGTCGGAGAGCGCGGCGCGTGCGTAGCTGTCCTCCGGGTCGAGGGTCAGCGTCTCCCGGAAGTGTCCCTCGGCCTGGTCGAGGTTGCCCGCGCGCAGCGCGTACTCGGCGAGCGACGAGAGCGCCCAGGCTCGCTCCTCCGGCGAAAGCGGCCCCGTCCCGCCGGCAACGACCGATGCCAGCGCATCGTGCGCCGCGGCGGCGTGTCCGGTGACGCTGTCGATCGCCGTCGTGCACACGGTCAGCACGAGCTCGGACGTGAGCGCCGCGATGCGCGCGCAGCTCGCCCGCGCCTCGTCGTAGCGGCCGCGCACCGAGAGCACGACCGCGCGCGTCAACCAGGCCTGCACGTGCGCGGGGTCGGCCGCCACGGCACGATCGAGATCCTCGAGCGCCGCGTCGAAATCGTGGAGCGACTGCTCGATGGTGGCGCGCAGCACGAGCACGGGCACCGGCGCCGCCTCGAGCCCCCACCAGGGCGCGAGCGCCGCCTGCGCGTGGCCGAGGTACCGCGGGTCGGAGCGCTCGCGGGCGAGGCCGATGTCGAGCCGCGCCAGACGGAGGGCGCGAGGAAGGTCCCTCGGGTTGTCGGCGAGCGCGCGGCGCAGCCCGCGGACCTCGCGATGAGGGCCGCCCTGCACGGCGATCGGGAGCGTCTCGAGGACCTCGCTCGGGTCGAGCGGCGTTCGTCCGCTGGTCGATGCGCTCGCCGGCGCCCGCCCGAACAGGAGCAGGCACAGGCCGATGCCTGCCGCCAGCAGCAGCGATCCGTACAGAGAGCGGCGATCCATCGGGTTGCGTGGACCTACGCGCCGGCAGACGCGCCGGTTGCTTCGATCCGGAATAAAGCTCCCGCGGCCGATCCAGGCCGTGGGCAGGCACGTAGCCGTCCGTGGACACGTGTGGCGTTCGCCCGCGTGAACCGGAGGATCTTCGATGAGACACAGTCTTTTGCTCGCGGGGCTGCTGACAGCCACCGCATCGTTGTCGGTCGTCTCGGACGCCTATGCGTCGAGTCATCGTGAGGCGCCGTTCATCACCAAGAATCCCAAGGTGGACGGAACCGATTTCTACATGTTCCAGAGCTACAGCGCCGACCGTATCCAGGGTGACGGCACCTCGGAATACACGACGCTCGTGGCGAACTACATCCCGCTCCAGGATGCCTTCGGAGGACCGAACTACTTCAGCTTCGATCCCGAGGCCATCTACGAGATCCACGTCGAGAACAGCGGCGACGCCGTCGAGGACATCACGTTCCAGTTCAAGTTCACGAACGCGCTCGCCGGCGGCGGCAAGGGCGTTCAGCTCGACATCGGCGGCAAGAAGAACTCGGTGCCGACCGTCCAGGCGAACGTCACCGTTGCCGACGCTCCGACCCCGATCACCGCGGGCAACGAGACGATGCTCCTGAACGTCCAGGAGTCCTACACCATCAACATGATCAAGGGCCCGCGCCGCAGCAGCGCCGGCACTCCGGTCAAGAACGCGACCGGCGGCGCCACGTCGTTCATCAAGCCGGTCGACAACATCGGCGCGCGCACCTTCGGCGAGGCGGCAGGCAGCACGAATGCGTACAAGGCCTATGCCGATGCTCATATCTATTCGGTGATGCTCGACGGCTGCGCCGAACCGGCAAAGGTCTTCGTGGGCCAGCGCCAGGAGGGCTTCCGTGTCAACCTGGGGCTCATCTTCGATCTCGTGAATGCGCCCCTCGGCACCATCACCGACCCGACGAAACGCAATGCCTTCAACGGCACTCCGTTCGACAATACCGCGCAGAAGAACGTGACCTCCATCGCGATGGAGATCCCGACCCACTGCCTCACGAGCGACGCCAAGCCTGCGGCTGCGAGCGCGCGGCCCGTGATCGGCGGCTGGACCACGGCGAGCGTCCGTCAGGCTCGCCTCATCAACCCCGACGCGACGTACGAGAAGCCGACCCGCGAGGGCGGCGCGTGGACGCAGGTCTCGCGCCTCGGAATGCCGCTCACCAACGAGGTCGTCATCGGCATTGCCGACAAGGACAAGTGGAATTCCAGCGAGCCCGGCAAGGACACGCAATTCCTCGACTACGTCACGAACCCCACCCTTCCCCAGATCCTGCAGGCGATCTTCGGCGGCGCGAGCACGCCGATCTTTCCGGCGGCGAGCGTCGCGCGGACCGACCTCGTCGACATCTTCCTGAAGGGCGTCCCGGGCGTGAACGTCACCGGCTCGACGGCCGAGATGCTCCGCCTGAACACGAAGCTGCCGACCAAGGGCACCGGCAAGCAGACCGGCGGCAACTTCGCCGGCGGAAACGCGCTCAGCGGCCTTGGCGCTGCGGGCTGCTTCGCTCCCGCACTGAACTGCAAGCCGGCCGGGAAGACCCAGGCCGACTGCTACACGGTCGTGCCCGGTCCGGCCTGCGACACGGGCGGATTCCCGAACGGCCGTCGTCCCGGTGACGACGTCACCGACATCGAGCTCACCGCTCTGCTCGGCTACTTCGTTCCCCAGGCCGGATTCGGCGGGACCGTCCTGCACGACGCCGTCCTCAACGAGGAGTCGCAGTTCGACGCGACGTTCCCCTACCTGAAGACGCCGCACTCGGGCGACCCGCAGTGAGGAAGCAATGGTGAAAAGGAAGCTCACGTTCGTGTTCGCGAGCGTCATCCTTGCCGCGGCCGCCTTCCAGGTGGGATGCGGGGACGACGACGGTCACGACAGCCCGGACACCGGGACGGCGGACACCGGCACGCCCGACACGGGGCCCGGGGTGGATGGCGGCACGTGCAAGTTCAACGACTTCGTCACGCGCCTCATCGACAACAGCACGACGGCGACCGCGCTCCCCTCGACCGATCTCGGCGAGAAGTGCACCGACGACCAGACGCCATTCCCGGCGTCGATGTTCGCGCCCTGACCTGACCGGACGGTGATGAAGGCCTCGCGGTCGCTCCTCGCGAGCGCACCGCGAGGCGTTCAGAGCGCGTCGTAGATGGCGAATGCCTTCTTCATCGCGGCCACCGTGTCCGGCGCATCGGATTCACCACGAAGGGTGAGCGTCGTCTGCTGCTTCACGTGAATGTCGCGATTGGGAATCTGCTTGAACGCCTCGAGGGAGGCGACGCGGCTCTGCTCGGCGACCGCCGGGCTCACGAGCTCGCAGACGCTGAGCTGCAGCTGCGTCGGGTCCGTCTCCGCGGTTCCTTTCACGACGCGGGCGCCGACGCAGTAGCGCGCGCCGAACGGCTGGGCGAGGTGCTGCTTCTTCTCGACGACGGTGAGGCCGCCCTTCGCCAGGGCCGCGAGCACGCTGTCGACGTTGACCGTGAGCCCCTTCGGCCGCGAGCTCGACTCGATCTGGAACCGCTCGGGAATTCCCATGTTGGGGAGCAGCGCGGCGGTCGCGCCGGGCACCGCCAGCCAGGGGGGCGCCGCGAGGGGGCTGCCGGCGTCCGCGTGGACGGCTGCGGGCGCCGAGGCGGACGGCAGCGGTGCTGCATCGTTCTCCGCACCGGCGCCGGTCGGCGCGGTCTTGTTGCAGCCGTCGCAGCCGCCCAGGAACAGGGCCGTGGCCGGGACCGTCAGCGCGAGGAGAACGAGGGAACGCTTCACCCGTGCGGCGTACCACGAGCCCGACCGTTCCGCGAGTCGGGTTCGGGCGAGAACTGCTGACCGCGGCGGCGCGAGGGATTAAGGTCTGCGCGGCATGCGTTCCGCAACCCGCACCTCCTCGTCCCGCTCGCTCTGGTCCGCGGGAGCCTCCGCGATGCTCCTCGCGCTCGCCGCATGCGCCGGCGCTCCCACGCGTGCCGCACCGCCGGCGGCTCATGATGCGGGCGCTCTGGTCGATGCCTCGGCGACGCTCTCCGCGGACGCGGGCGCGGCGGTCGCGCCGAGGGCCGAATGGCCCTTCGTGACCCCGGAGGTCGTGCGCTCCGACAAGGGGATGGTGGTCAGCGACAACGCGATCGCCACGGGCGTCGGGCGCGACGTCCTCGCCTCCGGCGGCAACGCGGCGGACGCAGCGGTGGCGCTCGCCTTCGCGCTCGCGGTTTCCTACCCCACCGCCGGGAACCTCGGCGGCGGCGGCTTCGCGGTGACGCGCACGAAGGGCAAGGTCGCCGCGCTCGACTTCCGCGAGACCGCCCCGGCCGCCGCGACGCGCGACATGTACCTGGGGCCCGACGGCAAGCCGAAGCCCGAGGCCCGCGACGGCATCAAGTCGGTGGGCGTGCCGGGCAGCGTGATGGGCCTCTGGGAGCTCCACCAGAAGCTCGGCTCGAAGAAGAAGACGTGGTCCGAGCTGCTCGCGCCGGCGATCGCGCTCGCCGAGAAGGGCTTCGTCGTCGAGGAGGGCTTCCTCTCGACGCTCGACGCCGCCGGCAAGCGCCTGCAGAAGCATCCGGTCAGCGCGGCGCTCTACTTCCCGAACGGCGCGGCCCCGGCGAAGGGCAGCACGTTCGTGAACCCCGAGCTCGCGGCGGTGCTGCGGCGCATCGAGAAGGGGCCGAAGGGCTTCTACGAGGGCCCGACCGCCGACGCCATCGTCGCGCAGATGAAGGCCGACGGCGGCATCATGACGCTCGCCGATCTCCGGAAGTACCAGGCCAAGTGGCGAAAGCCGATCGAGGTCACCTACCGCGGCCACACCATCGTCTCGATGCCTCCGCCGTCCTCGGGCGGGGTCACGCTCGCGATGATGGCGCACATCCTCGAGGGCTACGATCTGAAGGCGTCCGGCTTCCAGTCGCCCGAGGAGCTGCACTACGTGTTCGAGGCGATGCGCCGCTCGTTCGCGGCCCGCAACGCGAAGCTCGGCGATCCCGACTTCGTGAAGATGCCCCTCGATCAGCTGCTCGGTGATGCGTGGGCCAAGGAGCAGCGCGCCACCATCAAGCCCGATGCGGCGACGCCCTCCGCCGAGATCGCCTCCGCCCCGGCGAGCGGCGCCGGTCCCCACACGACGCACTTCTCGGTCGTCGACAAGGACGGTGACGCCGTCTCGCTGACCACGACCGTGAACTTCTGGTACGGCTCCGGCGTGACCGTGAAGGGCGGCGGGTTCATCCTCAACAACGAGATGGACGACTTCGCGGCCGTCCCCGGCACCGCCAACGGCTTCGGGCTCGTCCAGGGCGAGGCAAACGCGGTCGCGCCCGGCAAGCGAATGCTCTCCTCGATGTCTCCGACCATCGTGACCGCGCCCGACGGCAAGGTCGTGCTCGTCGCCGGCGCCGCGGGCGGGCCCACCATCATCACGTCGGTGTTCCTCGAGCTGTCGGGCGTCATCGACTTCGGCCTCGACGTGGGCGCGGCCGTCAGCGCCCCCCGCTTCCACATGCAGCACCTCCCGGACGAGGTCTCGTTCGAGAAGAACGGCCTCGCACCGGCAACCCGGCAGAGGCTCGAGGCAATGGGCTACGCCTTCAAGGAGCGCGACCACATCGCCGACGCGCCCGCCATCGGACGCTCCGGTGACGCGTGGGTCGGCGCCCGCGAGCCGCGCCGCGTCGGCGGCCTCGCCGCCGCCCCGCCGTGAACGTCCACCCGGAGACGAGATGACATGACGGACGCGCTGCGCGACAAGCTCAATCCCGTTTACGCGAGGCTGTTCGGCCCCTTCTTCGACCGACCCAGCGTCGAGGAGAAGCGCGCGACCTGCGACAGCTGCGCGATGTGCGACCGCGGCCAGGTGGCGCCCGTCGACATGGGGTTCTTCGAGCCCGACCTCAAGTGCTGCACCTACTATCCCTCGCTGCCGAACTACCTCGTCGGCGCCATCCTGTCGGAGACGAGCGAGGAGGGCGCCGAGGGACGCGCGCGGCTCCGGGCGCGCATCGCCGCGCGGACCGGCGTGACGCCGATGGCCCTGATGGTGCCCCGCAAGTGGCTCGCCATCTACGTGCGTGCACGCGGCGCGTTCGGTCGCGCGCAGTCACTCCGTTGTCCGTATTACGAAGCGGAGGGCTCCGGACGCTGCACGATCTGGCGCTGGCGCGAGGCGGTGTGCTCGACGTTCTTCTGCAAGTACGAGAACGGCAAACCCGGCTGGGAATTCTGGGGTGCGCAGAAGAAGTATCTCGAGCTCGTGCAGCTTGCCCTGTGCCAGATCAGCACGACCATCATCGACAAGGCGCTCGCGACGACCTACGGCGACCAGGCCGAGCTGACCACGCAGGACGTCGACGACCTGCCGCCGACCGACGCGCAGCACGCCGCGATCTGGGCGTCGTGGGTCGGCCGCGAAGAGGAGTTCTACAAGCTCGCCTACGCCAAGGTGCAGAGCATCACGCCCGAGACGTTCCAGGAGAAGATGGAGAACCTTCCTGGCCTTCGCGACGCGCGAGACAAGATGATTGCCAGGTACGAGGCGCTGCACGCGCAGACGGTCCTGCCGCAGCGGCTCATCCGCGCCGCGGACCTGAAGACCCGGCGCGCCGGCGAGAGCGTCGTCGTCTCCTCGTACAACAACAACGACGCGTTCGCGATCGACCACGATCTCTTCGAGGTGCTCGGCCGCCTGGACGGCGCGCAGTCACTCGAGGAGAACCTCGCGCGCCTCGACCGCGAAGAGGACGTGCAGCTCGAGCCCGAGCTCCTGCAGTACCTGTTCACGCACGGCGTCGTCGCGGACCCGAGCACCCCGCCGAGCGGGAACACGTAGGACCCGCCACTCGCGCGGCTTGCTCCGCTGGCGCCGCCCTCGGTAATCTGATCGTCGTCACGTTGAGCACACGTCCTTCGTTCGCCCGCGGCCCGGTGCTCCTTCGCGCCCTGATCGCCTCTCTCGCGGCGCTCGCCGCGTGCTCCAGCGACGACGCGCCCGCGCCGGGCGGGGCCGACGCGTCGACCGTCCTCGCACCCGAGGCGGGACCCCCGCCCGACGCCGCCGCTCCGCGCGACGCCGCCACCGACGCGCCCCCCGGGCCCACCGTCGAATGCACGGTGGGCGGCGAGGTGGAGGTCGAGCCGAACGACACGCCCGCCACCGCGACGCCCTTCCGCGCGCTCGACTTCTGCGGCGTGCTGTCGACGGGCGCCGACGTCGACCACGCCACCTTCACGACGCCGCCGGGCACGAAGCTCGGGCTTTTCCAGGCGATCATCGACGGAAAGGTGCAGTTCGAGCTCACGCTGAACGGCGCGACGTTCGGCCCCGGCGAGACGTCGAAGTTCGGCTCCGGCACGTACGACATGAAAGCTTTCACGAGCGCCGGCGCCCCCGCGACGTACAGTGTCCGGGTCCAGTTCGACCCGCAGTGAAGGAGCCCTCCCCCATGAGCGAAGCGATCCCGCAGACGCCCGAGCAGGCGGCCTCGAGCCTCTACAGCAGCGTCGAGATCACCGATTCGCTCCGGGCCGCGGTCGCGGGCGGCGGCGCTGCCAAGCTCATCGCCACCTCGGCGTCGCTGTTCGAGGCGGGCGGCAAGAACCTCCTCTCCCAGAGCGCGCAGCGCATGGTGCGGGCCGCCGCCGAGAAGGGCGCGAAGCAGGCCATCCTCACCGCCGCGGGTCCCGTCCTCGAGACGGCGAGCGGCCTGGCGCGCGGCCTCGAGTCGGTCAGCCCGGCCAGCTCGGCGCTCGCGTTCGGCGCGCGCGCCGTCAAGAGCTCGGGCAAGCTGGCGCTCGGCGCCGGCAAGACCGCCTTTCGCGTCGCCAGCGAGGAAGTGCTGAAGGGCGCGGGCCGTGCGGCCGGCGTGGGCTTCGTGATCGACGGCGCGGTCGCCGGGCTCGAGGCAGTCATCGCCGTCCGCAACGGGTCGACGGACAAGGTGAGCGCCGCGAAGTACGTGGCGAAGGAAGCGACCACCGGCGCGGTCGCCACCGGCGCCGGCGTGCTCCTCGGCGCCGGTCTCGTCGCGCTGACCGGCGGCATCGCCGCTCCGGTCGTCTTCGCGGTCGGGGCGATGGGCTCGCTCGGCACGAAGCGCCTCCTCCGCCGCCTCATCAAGTGACCTGAGCCGCGCCTCCGTCGCGGGCGGCGCGCGGGTGGGGTGACAGCGGGCACCATGCTCGGTAGCCTCCGGCCTGCCATGCCGGAGTTCATCTTCACGATGCAGGGGGTCACCAAGGTCCATCCCCCGGACAAGAAGGTCCTCGACAACATCCACCTGTCCTTCTACCCGGGCGCCAAGATCGGCGTCATCGGCGGGAACGGGTCCGGAAAGAGCTCGCTGATGCGCATCATGGCCGGCGTCGACAAGACGTTCGGCGGCGAGGCGAAGCCGCATCCCGGCACGCGCATCGGCTACTTCGCGCAGGAGCCCGACATGGGCAGCGCGAAGCTCGTCGGCGACGCGGTCGCGGAGGGCGTGGCCGAGACGCGCGCGCTCCTCACCCGGTTCGAGGACATCAGCAACAAGCTCGGCGAGCCCATGGACGACGACGCCATGGCGAAGCTCCTCGACGAGCAGGCGCTCCTCCAGGACAAGATCGACGCGGCCGACGCGTGGAACCTCGATCGCCACGTCGAGCTCGCGATGGAGGCGCTGCGCGTCCCCCCGGCCGACGCCGAGATCGCCAAGCTCTCGGGCGGCGAGAAGCGGCGCGTCGCGCTCTGCCGCCTGCTGCTCTCGCGGCCCGACATGCTCATCCTCGACGAGCCCACGAACCACCTCGACGCGGAGAGCGTCGCGTGGCTCGAGCAGTTCCTCCACGAGTACCCGGGCACCGTCGTCGCCGTCACCCACGACCGGTACTTCCTCGACAACGTCGCCGGCTGGATCCTCGAGCTCGATCGCGGGCGCGGGCTGCCGTTCAAGGGAAACTACACGGGTTGGCTCGAGCAGAAGTCGGCGCGCCTCGCCATCGAGGAGAAGTCCGAGTCCTCGCGCCAGCGCAAGTTGAAGCAGGAGCTCGAGTGGGTGCAGGCCTCGCCGCGCGCCCGTCAGGCGAAGAGCAAGGCGCGCCTCGCCGCGTACGACGCGCTCGTCGACGCTGCCAACAAGGGACCGGCCGATCCCGCGGAGATCTCGATCCCGCCCGGACCTCGCCTCGGTGACCTCGTGGTCGAGGCCACGCATCTCGCCAAGGGCTTCGGCGACCGCCTCCTCATCGAGGACCTCTCGATGCTGCTCCCGCGCGCCGGCATCGTCGGCGTCATCGGTCCGAACGGCGCCGGCAAGACGACGCTCTTCAAGATGCTGGTCGGCCAGGAGAAGCCCGACAAGGGCGAGCTCAAGCTCGGCGAGACCGTGAAGATCTCGTACGTCGACCAGTCGCGCGACACGCTCTCGGGCGACAAGAGCGTCTACGACGTCATCAGCGGCGGCGAGCCCACCGTCATCCTCGGCAAGCGCGAGGTGAACAGCCGCGCGTACTGCAGCTGGTTCAACTTCCGCGGCTCCGACCAGCAGAAGCGCGTCAAGGACCTCTCTGGCGGCGAGCGAAACCGCGTGCATCTTGCACGCTTGCTCAAGGACGGCGGCAACCTGCTGCTGCTCGACGAGCCCACCAACGATCTCGACGTCGAGACCCTCCAGGCGCTCGAGAACGCGCTGCTCGGCTTCCCGGGCTGCGTCGTCGTCATCAGCCACGATCGCTGGTTCCTCGACCGCATCGCGACCCACATCCTGGCGTTCGAGGGCGACAGCCAGGTCACCTGGTTCGCCGGCAACTACCAGGCGTACGAGGAAGATCGCAAGAAGCGGCTGGGCGAAGAAGCCGCCCAGCCGCGTCGTACGAAGTTCCGGAAGCTCGCGATCTAGTCGCGTCGGCTCAGTAGTCGATCGTCTGCATGCCGAACTCGCCGAGGGAGGCGACGGCGCGCGTCGGGCCGAGCAGCACGTGCGAGCTGTAGCCCCACCCGCGCAGCGTCGACTCCTTCAGCAGCGTCGGCACCGGGGTCGCCGTGTCGTACACGGCGAGCCCGCCCGTCGTGTAGATGGCGACCTTGGTGCCGGCGACCGCGAGCGGCCACTGGGCGTCGCCCTCCATCTGGCTCTTGATGGCCAGCTGCCCGTCGCGGATGCCGCCGAGCGCCCACAGGCCGCCCTGCTCGAGGATCGTCGGCTCCGCGTACATGCCGGTGTTCGGGTCGTAGTTGGTCGAGCTGTAGTCGTACCGCGCGTAGCGCGTGACGTAGATGCGGTCGTCGGCGATCTCGATGCCGCCCAGATTCTGCGAGGGCGGAACGAACGTGTTGCGGAGAGTGACCGCGCTGCCGGCGACGTCGGCGAGCTTGAACGTGCGCGAGAGGGTCACGCAGTCGTGCGTGTCGGAGTCGAACATGCCGCGCCAGTTGCCGCCGGACTGGCAATCGTTCCAGTCGACCGCAGTACGGTGCGCCGCCGTGTAGTCCGCGGTGACGTAGCGGTTGGTGACCGAGTCGACGAGGAGCAGTGAGCCCGGGATGTTGAGCGAGGCGAGCCGCGTGGGCGTGCTGCCGTTCAGGTCGACGCGGTCGGCGTAGAAGCGCACCTTCGTCGGGTTGACCGGAGAGCGAACCCAGCGCGAGGTGTGCACGACGCCGTTCGAGAGGAGGAGCGGGGCCGTGCCGATGCTGTCACCGAGGACGACCGGCGCGCTGACCACCGGCGCCGCCGGCGAGGCGAAGTCGACGACGTGGAGGCGACGGTTCACCTTCGGGTCGTACGAGCCGCCCATGCCGTCGTAGCCGTTCGAGACGTAGTCCGACTCGAGGTACGCGAGCTTCGAGCCGAGCTGCACCATCGTCTCGCCGGACCCGAGGAGGCCGCCGTACATGCCGCCGTAGTACGACCAGTACGCGTAGCCGTCGTACCAGCCGCCGCCGTAGTAGCCGTAGTAGCCGGACGTGTCGTGGCTCGTGAGCAGCAGCTCCGTCTTGCCGGCGAGCACCGGCTGCGCGGGGTTCGAGATGTCGATGGCCGCGACGACCACCTTGCCGCCGCGCGAGCTGCCGCTGTACGTGTAGACGGGCACGCTCACGTAGACCATCGTGCCGTTCGCGAAGAGGCGCGCGTCGTACCACGAGGCCCAGGCTCCGGAGCCGCTCGCTCCGCAGTAGCTCTGGTCGATCGTGGCGAGGGACGCGAGCGACAGCTTGCCGGTGACCGACGCGTCGTCGGGCGAGGCCTTCGGGGTGAGCGAGAAGAGGACCTCACCGGACCACCAGTCGCTCGTGATGCTCGCGATGTGGCCGGGGGTCTCGGCGAGCCGGTACGCCGGGTTCGAGAGGTCGATCTCGTTCTTCTTCACCGGCGCGTCGTGCGAGGTGATGTCGAAGCTCGTGACGTTCCGGTCGGAGACGGCGAGCAGGCGGTTGTTAGCGACGAGCGCGCGGCGCGGCATGCCGTACTGCGGAGCGACGCCCTTCAACGTGAGGTGGTCGTGCGAGTAGTCGATGAGCTGGATGCCGCTCTGCGACTTGCTGCAGCCCGAGCCGTCCCAGCCGCCGTAGCTGGCGAACGGAACGAGGACGAGACCCTGGTCGTCGAGGACGCGCACCGACTTCTGGATGCGGTCCTGATCCTCCGCGAAGCTGCCCCAGCCCGCGCCGAAGGTGACGCGCTCGAGGAGTGCCGGCTTCGTGAGATCGGCGACGTCGAAGAGCGTCGCCGCGAGGCCGCCGCCGCCGCCCGTCGTGTCGGCATAGCCGAAGCCGACGAGACGATCACCGCGCGGCTCGAGGTAGAAGACCCACCCCGGCAGCTCGACCTGGCCGGCCTGCACGGGCGCGGCGGGGTTGGTGAGGTCGATCGTGAAGAGCGGGTCGTGACGCTCGCTGGTGACGGCGTAGCCGCGCGTACCGTCGAAGCGCACGCTCTGCAGCGTCTCGGGCTTCGGCATCACGATCTCCGTGTGACCGAGCGGCACGAAGCTGTTCGAGCTCGCGATCGTGTAGGTCTGGACGTCGGGGTTGACCTGCCCGTTCGAGCTCCAGCCGTTGCCGTGCTGCGAGACGACGCGGAGCACGCCGTTGTACTCGTCCATCTGCCAGCGGCTGTTGATCTGGCCGGCCACGCTGATGTCCGCACCCTTCACCAGCTTGCCGGTGGGGTTCGTGATGTCGACGACCTGGATGACCGAGTGCCCGTCGGCCTGGCCGGGCTGCCAGGTCCACTCGGGACCGGCGATGTAGAGACGCTGGTTGGTGGCGCTCACGCTGCGCTGCCATGACGAGGAGTTGGAGGAGCCCGCGTAGGTGAGCTGATCGACCTTGGTGATCGCGGGACCGGAGACGCCGAAGGACGTGACGTTGGTGGCGGGCTTCGTTCCGCAGCCCCAGCAGTAGCCGTTCTCGTAGGTGACGAGATAGAGAGCGTCACCGACGAGCCGGGAGTCGGCGATGTTGCCGGGGACGTCGAAGTGGCCGGCCTCCGTGATCGCCGCCGGGTTCGACACGTCGAGCTCGACGATCTCGCTCGACTCCACCCAGCGTCCGTACGCCGAGCCTTCGGTCTTCACGTAACGGCCGAAGGAGTTGAGCATCACGAAGACCCGCCCGGCCTTCACGTACATCTCGAACGGCATGCCGTCCGTGCGCTTGCGGCCGAGCACCCTCATGTGATCGGGGTCCGAGATGTCGACGATGGCGAGGCCGCCGTAACGCGAGAGGGTGTAGAGGCGGTTGCCGTCCTGCTTCAGGATGTCGGCCTCCTCCACGACGCGCTGGGCATCACCGGGGGTGGCGGGGGGCTCGCCGGCGTTCTCGCTGGGCGCGCCGCCGCTGCTCGAGCCGGCGCCCGCGGAGTCCGAGGCGCCGCCCCGCGCCGCGGCGCTCCGTGCGTTCGGGTCGTCGGACTCGAACTGGTTGTCGACGTCGCCGGTGGCCGCCTCGCCGGCACCGCAGCCGACGGCCATGCCGGTCCCGCCGAGGACGAGGAGTGGAAGCAGGAAGGAAAAGGAGGTTCGTGCCATGCCGTCCGCAATGCACGGTCGGTGCCTCGCTCGAGATGCGCGTTTTCCGCGAATTCCAGCGCGTCTCGGCCCGGATCGGGCGTGCCAACCCGTGCCAGGACCGGCGGCACGATCTCGCCCGCGACGTTCGCGGCCGGTCACTTGGCGTCGATCGTCGCCACGCCCGGCGTCACGTAGCGCGCCTTCGCCTCGGCACCGGTGAGGTACGCGTCGTAGCCCGCCTCGCCGCGCAGATGCCGCCGGAAGAACGCCGCGGTGTAGGCGTACGCCAGGGCGGTGACCTCGGCTTGCGCGCGCGTCGCGGTCTTGCAGACGCTGCAGGTCAACCCGCACGAGGCGAGATCACCGATGAAGCTCATATGGCTCGCGCCGGCGATGGTGACCGCGAAGGACGGCGACGGCGCCTTCGCATGGAAGGTCTGGAAGTTGTCGGCGACGGGCGCGCAGGCCTGGAACGCCCCGACGCCGTCGAGGGTCTCTCCCAGGAAGCCCGTCGGCACCGTCACGGTCGCGACGGCATCGCTCGCGTCGGGACATTCGGTGACCGGATCGCAGGTCGAGAACGGCGGCCTCGAATCCACCGGGTCGAGCCCGAGGACCGCGCGGAAGCGTGCGTCGGCGACGGCCGCGAGCACCGCGGCCTTGCCGCCGCGCGAATGACCCATCACCCCGGCGCGCGTCGCGTCGAGCACCGAGGCCAGGGAGCCCCCGGGAGCCTGGGCCCAGTCGAGGGTGGCCTGGAGGTCCTGCGCGTCCTTGCGCTGGTTCTTGCTGTCCTGCGGCATGGACACGGTGATGCCGACGATGCCGTGCGTGGCGAGGCGGATCGCGTAGCCCTCGTACTGCGAGGCGGCGATGGTGTAGCCGGGCGCGATGAGCACGACGGGGAACGGGCCTGCGGCGCTTCCCGAAGGGACCGGCGCGACGACGTGCAGCGTGAGCGCGTCGCCCGTCTTGGCGCTGAACGTGACGACCGTGGTGGCGGTGGCGAACGGGCCGGCCTTCGCGGGGTCCTCGAGGCTCTCCGGCGAAGCCGCATCGGCCCTCGCATCGCCAGCCGTCGACGCGTCGCTCCCCGCGCCGCCTGCGTCCTCGTGATCGACGGCGCCCGAAGATCCTCCCGTTGCGGCGTCGGCGCCTTCGGTGACGGCGCGCGCCCCGTCGCTGCAGGCGGCCGGCGCGAGCCCGCACGTGAGCGCGAGGAGCGTCATGGGTGCCACCAGCGAGGCGCGGAGCGAGAGCGGGTAGGAGGAGCGCACGCCTCTCGCCTGTACTCCCCGCCCGGAGGCCGCGCCAGACACGGAACCGTCGCACGCCGCGAAAGTTTCGTAGGATGGCCGGGTGAGGCTCACGTCCGCTGCCATGGTCGGATCGGCCCTCGCGCTCGTGACGGTGATCACCCCCCGCGCGGCCCACGCGCAAGGCTCCGACACCGACCGGCAGATCGCCCAGCAGCTCTTCGACGACGGCCGCACGCTGATGGCCGAGCGCCGCTTCGCCGAGGCCTGCCCCAAGTTCGCGGAGAGCCAGCGGCTCGACCCCGGCGGCGGCACGCTCCTCAACCTCGCCTTGTGTCACGAGCAGGCGGGCAAGACCGCGACCGCGTGGTCGGAGCTCCGCGACGCGCTCGGTCAGGCCGTGAAGGACGGGCGCACCGATCGCCAGGAGATCGCCCAGGCGCACATCGACACGCTCGCGCCCCGGCTCTCGCGGCTGATCGTCGAGGTCCCGTCGCAACTTGCCGCGCGCGACCCCGTCATCCTCCTCGACACCTCACGGCTTCCGGTCGCCGCGTGGAACACGCCGATTCCGGTCGACCCGGGGCAGCATCGCGTGACCGTCTCGGGGCCGGGGGCGACGAGCGCGACGGTCGACGTGACCGAGCCGGGGCGCACCTACACGGCGACCCTGCCGGCGCTCGCCGACGAGCCCTCGCACGAGCCCGCGGTCATCGGTCCTCCGGCGCCCGCCAGCACCGCTCGGTCGCCGGCGTTCTGGCCGGTGCTCGGCGGCGGCGGCGCGCTGCTCGTGACGAGCCTCGTGACCGGCCTCGTGGCGAGCTCGGCGGACCGCTACGTGAGCGACAACTGCTCGGCCGCCCGCGACTTCTGCCGCGTCGACGATGCCGGCGCCGCGGCGACGCGCGCGAAGACGTTCGCGTGGGTGAGCACCATCGCGCTCGTGGTCGGCGCCGCGACCGTGGTCACCGCGTTCCTCCTTCCCTCGCCTCGCGCGCGCGCCTCCGGGACCGCGATGCGCTGAGGGCCCTTACTTGTGCACGACGACGCGCGTGCCCGGATTCTCCTTCGTCGCGCGCACGCCGTGCCAGCCCTCGGGGAGGTTCGGGCCTGCCCAGTCGAAGATGTGGTGCGCGTCGTGGGGCGTGAGGTTCACGCAGCCGTGG
This sequence comes from Labilithrix sp., assembly GCA_028287035.1. The sequence goes on from JAQBQL010000174.1 coordinate 28,579, forward strand.
CTGCGCTCACGGCCGAAGGAGGAGTGCCAGAACGCGCCGTGCAGCGCGAAGCTCTTCTCGAAGTACATGACCCAGGGCACGTCCTCGATGCGGTACGTGCCGTCGGACGCGCCGTCGTCGTCCATGGTGGTCGAGATGTGCTTCTCGCGGATGCGGAAGCTCCCCTCGACCGTGCGGTGGTCCTTCTCGGGATCGGCGTTGCGCCGGCCGGTGGACACGATGGTCGCGTAGACCGGCTTGTCGCCCTCGAACGCGACGAGCGCCTGCGAGCCGAGGTCGACGTCGATCCACTTCTCGCCGGGCTGCACGTCCGAGGGCACCTTCGGGAGCTGCACGACGGCGACGTCGATGTCGCGCACCATGAAGCCCTTGTCGGTCTCCCAGTAGACGCGGTCGTGCGCCGATTCGTGCTTGCCGGTGAGGCTCAGGATGGAGAAACGTTCGAGGTGCTCGCCGCGGACGACGCCGTCCGCCTTGTCGTTCGGATCCATCGTCGTCTCGTGCGCGCGCGTGCCGACGACGAACGCGAGCGGGAGCTTCCGCTTCTCGTTCGTGTCGGTCAGGGCGATGCCCTCGAACTCGGTCTTCGGCTCGTGGACGATGAGGTGGTCCTTGGGCGCCAGGAAGCCGCTCATCGTGTGCCAGAAGACGCCGGAGCGGCCGTCGATCTTCTTGTCGAGCGACAGGTAGAAGCCCTTCAGCATGCGGAGAGCGACGAGCTCGGACTCGCCCTTCAGGTCGTCGAAGCTGACCGTGGGCTTGGCGCTGCCGGAGTCCTTCAGGTACGCGGGGAGCGCCTCGCCGTTCTCCTGGAGCTTCTTCGCGATGTCGCTCGCCTTTCTGCCCTTGCCGACCGCGAGCGTCTTCTCGTTCTCCTTGCGCTCGCTCTTCAGCGGCATCCGGCGATAGAGCGGCGTGCCCGGCGTCAGGTTGAGGCCGTACTCGTACGGGAGGTTCCGATCGAGGTACGGCAGGTGGGGCGCGAACCGGAGCTCCTTGTGCTTCGGATCGGTGGTGACGAACTTCCCGCAGACGAAGCCGCCGGCGACGAGCTCGTACCAGCCCTCGGTGCAGTTCGCCTTCGACAGCACGCCGTTCTTGGCGAGGGCATGCTCGCCCTTCCGGAGGTAGCCGGCGCGGATGACGCCCTGCCGCTCCTCGGCGGTCTTCGCGGGGTCCTTGGCCGGCCACTCGGGCGCGCTGAAGATCGGCGCCTGCACGGCGAACGCGATGAGGTCGGTGCCTTCCGGCTTCGGCTTCGCGGGGGCGGCCTCCTCGGCCTTCGCGGGAGCGGGAACGTCGGCGGTCCGCTCGGCCATGCTGCCTTGCTGGGCCCCCGCGTCGGCCTGCTCGGACCCCGACGGATCCCGCTGGGCACGCGCGCACGCGGCCATTCCGGCGATCACGGCGAGGACGAGCGGGTAGCGGCGCACGAGGAGCCCTTTTCTGGTCCAGCCGCCGGCCGGCTGCAAGGGGGGTCAGTACTCGGGGGCGGGAACCCTCAGCTGCGCGCGGAGGACCGGCTCGAGGACGGCGCGCATGTGGTCGACCTGGCCGCCGATCGCCTCGGCGAGCTGCGGACGCCCCCCGTGGGCGAAGGCGTCGCGGCCCGCACGCCCGAGCGCCTCGATGGCGCCCGACCCGACCACCTTGAGGGTCCGGTGGACGGCGGCGCCGACGCGCTCGACGCTCGCCTCGTGCAGCCACCCGCGCTCGGCGGCGAGGTCGAGCGCGAGGGCGAAGGCGATCGACTGTCCGAACGCGTCGTAGCTCTTCTTCACGTCGAGCACGACCGCCAGCTTGCGGACCACGAACCGCGCGGCGCCCACCGCGACCGACTTCGCGATCGAGCTCGGCTCCTCGTCGAAGTAGGCCTTCACGAGCACCTCGGGCAGCTCGCGGGGTGACGTCAGGCCGTGCCGGGCGAGCACCTTGCCGGCGATCCGGCGGAGGAGCCGCGCGAAGAGCCAGTCGTCCACGAAGGGTACCGGGACGAACGGGGTGGCGCCGGCCCCGAACGCCTCGACCAGCACCTCGCGGGCGATGGCGCGCGCACGCGTCGAGTCGGCGGAAGGTCGGTCGCTCATACGAGCGATCTACCAGGTCACACTTCCGGTCGCCCGCCCGACGACCGGGAGATGTCCTCCGCGCCCGTCCCGTCCTCGCCTGCGCCCGGCTGCCGTCTCGGCGTGCTCCTCCTCCTCGCCGCTGCGGCATGCGGCGGCGGCACGGCCGCGAAGAGCCAGCCCGAGCGGCGGGACGGCGGCGCGGCGGAGGCGGCGGTCGACGCGGGCCTCCATGCGAGCGCGGCGCCGGCGGAGGCAGCAGCAGATCCGGTCCCGGAGCCCGAGGCGGCGCCGCGGATCGAGCGCATCCGGGTGCCCGGCGACGCCGCGGCGACGGTCGTGCGAGGCGCGACCTCGAGCCCGCCGACCACCGTGTTCCTGCCCGGCGTCTGCTCGAACGTGGCCGGCTACCTCCCCGGGTTCGCGGAGGCGGCGCGCCGACAGGGCGGCGTCGTCGGCATCGACGGCGACCAGCCGTGCGGCGACCTGAAGGACTTCCACACCTTCAGCTGGGACGCGGGCAAGGCGAACGCGCGGATCGAGGCGGCGCTCGCGGCCGCGGGGCTCGCCGAGATCCCGCGCGAGGGCCTCACGCTCATCGGCTACTCGCAGGGCGAGGCGCTCGCCGAGCAGCTCTCCGCGCGGTGGCCTTCGCGCTATCCGCGCCTCGTGCTCATCGGGGCGCCGAAGGATCCCTCCGCGGCCGCGCTCGGCCGGGCACGCGCGGTCGTCACGATGTCCTGCTCGCGCGACGTGCCGGCGAAGATGCAGGCGGCGAGCGCGCGCGTCGCGCGGGCCGGCATCCCGAGCCGCTACCTCGAGATGCCGGGCTGCACGCACGGCATGCTCGCCGACGGCGACCGGGTGTTCGGCGAGACCTTCGCGTGGCTGCGCGAGAACGAACGGCCGCTGCGTGGCGACGCGGTGGCGGTCCGCCTGGTCGGCGCCGAGTGACGCCGCGCGCCGCCCGCTGACGCCCCACGCGGCCCGATGTGTCCCGGCCGCGCACCCGCGCGCACCCATCGCGGTCGTCACCGGCGACCCGGGGGCGCGGGACGGCGCGCCGTGAGATACTGGTCGTCGATGCGCGCGCGGCTCGGCGGAACGACCCTGGGAGTGACGACGGTCCTCGTGACCGTCGCGATCTCGCTCGCCGCCGCCAGCGGGTGCCTCGACAAGCCCGAGTTCACGACGCTCGAGGACGCGGTCGCGCAAACGGACACCGGGACCGGGTCGCCCGGCGACGACGCGGCGCCCGCGGACGACGCGGCGACGGTCGACGAGCCCGCGCCCGGAGATCCCGCGCACGACGCATGCGTCGCCGCCTGCCCGAGCCCCGGCGTGTGCGAGGGAGCGACGTGCGCCATCACGTGCAACAGCGGCGGCGGCCCCGGCACGGGGTGCAAGGCAGTCACCTGCCCGGCGGGCATCCCTTGCCAGGTGAAGTGCATCGGGACCAAGGCGTGCGAGTCGGTGCAGTGCGGCACGGCTTCGAGCTGCAACGTCGAGTGCAACGGGGACACCGCGTGCGGCAAGGTGACGAGCGCCGCACCGGCGACCGCCCTCGTCTGCGCGGGGCGGAACGCGTGCAAGGACCCGCGCTGCACCGGTGATACGTGCACAATACAATGTGGCATGGATTCGTGCCAGTACATGGGCGCCCAGTGCTGCGCCACGACGTGCACGTTCAACGGCTTCCCCGGCCACTGCAACTGACCGCTTTCATCTCTCCCCAACGGCCTCGGCACGGGTGATGATGGCTCGACATGGTGCGCTCGGCTCCGCTCGGCAGGCTCCTCCTCGACACCGGTGTGCTCACGCAGGTGCAGCTCGACGAGATCCTGGTCGTCCAGCGCAACGACAAGCGCCGCCTCGGTGAGCTGCTCGTCGAACGCGGGCTCGTGAATCCGATCGAGCTCGCGCAGCTGTTGTCCCACCAGCTCAGCTGCCCGTGGATCTCCCTGGCGCATCTCGAGCTGGCGCCCGACGTCATCGCGCTGCTGCCCGAGGAGCTCGTCCTCGATCACGGCGTCGTCCCGGTCCACCTGCGCATGTCGAACGGGCAGAAGGTGCTCTACGTCGCCACCGACGATCCGACGGACGACGTGGCGCTCGCCGAGTGCGCGGAGGCGGCCGGGATGCCGGTCCGCCCGATGGTCGCCATCACCGGTGACGTGCGCGACGCCATCGCGCGGCTCTACGGGACCGAGTCACGGCCGGATCCGACCTACTCGGCCAACGAGCAGCCGAAGAAGGCCGCCGAGGCGCCGCGCCCGCCGCCGCCGCTCCCGACGAGGAAGAAGACGAAGGCGACGGTGAAGGAGCCGGCCCGCCCCGTGACGGTGCCGCCCGAGAACGTCGTCGAGCTCGCGCCCGAGAAGCTGCCGCGCCGGGCGCCGACGGTCCTCGTGCTCAACGCGCCCGACGCGTTCCTCGCCGGCTGTCGTGCCGCCGTCGAGGCGCTCGGCGCGACCATGGTCGACGGAAGCATCGTGCGCGCGGGCGACCTCGTCGCGACGCATCGCCCCTGCGCGATCGTGGTGACGGAGGACGTCTACGCCTTCGACCGCAGCGGCCTCAACCGCCTCGCCCTCGACAACGACGCGCACCTCGTCGTGTGGAGCGAGGAGGTCGACGGCAAGCAGCTCCAGCCGCTCCTCGCCGGCGCCATCGAGCGCTGGTCACGCGTGTCCTACGAGAAGGGCGCGATCATCGACGGCCGCTACGAGCTGATGCGCGACCTCGGCCCGGCGATCACCTCGAATGGCGGCGCACGGTGGGAGGTCCGGAACACCCGCACCGCTCGCCGCGCGCTGCTCGCCTTTGCGGTGCGTGCCGAGGGCGAGGGTCCCGTCAACATGATCTGCGCCGAGCAGAAGGCGCTCGCGCGGGTCACGCATCACGGCGCCGTCGAGCTGCGCGACGCGGGCACGACGGAGCTCGGCGATCCGTACGTGGTGCTCGAGACCCTCGGCGGGCGGACGCTCGGCGGCCTCGTGGCCTCGAAGGCGAAGCTCCACGTGGAAGACGTGTCGGCGCTCATCGTGCAGGTGGCGGAGACGCTGTCGGCCGCGCATGCCGCGGGCGTGCTGCACAACGAGGTCGTCCCCGAGAACATCGTGGTGGCGCGCGACGCGTACGGCATCGAGCGCGTGAAGCTGGTCGGCTGGGGACACGCCACGCTCGGGGCGCCCGGGAAGGTCGATCCGAAGAAGGACGTCCTCGCCCTCGCGGTCTGCGCCTTCGAGGCGCTCACGGGGCGCGCTCCCGAATCCGGCGCCGACGCCGCGAAGGCCGGCGAGGTCCCCGATCCGCTGATGCCGCTCCTCGTTCGCGCGCTCGCCCCCGACGCCGCCGTGTACTCCACGGCGCGGGAGCTCGCCCTCGCGTTCCAGCAAGCGATGCCGACCGCGCGCGAGCGCACGCAGCTGCTCGCCCACGCGCCGCGCTCGCGCGAGGTGCCCGCAGTGCGCGCGGTGCCGCCGCAGCCCGCCGCTCCGGCGGTCGAGGTCGGGACCGCCGTCACCGCTCCGGCGCCCGCGCCCATGGGACGCGACCAGCGGCGATGGGTCCGCGCCGCGTACCGGACGCCCATCCGCATCGAGGTGCCCGGCATCGGGTCCATCGACGGCCGCACCGAGGACATCTCGGGCGGCGGCATGCTGGTCATCTCGCGCTTCGGCCTCAAGATCGGGACCGAGGTGACGGTGCGGTTCGCGCTACCGCTCGACGGGCGCGTCGTTTCGGAAGGCGCCGTGGTCAAGTGGCTGCGTCTCGCACGCACCAACGACACGATGGGCGGGCGGAACGCCTTCGGCCTCGAGCTCACCGCGGTGCTCCCCGAGACGCTGCGGCAGATCGAGCGCTACGTGAGCTTCCTCGGCACCGCGTCCGACGAGGAAGACCCGAAGAGCCGCACGTTCTGAGGCGGCCGCTTCAGCCGTTGAAACGCGGCGGCCGCCGCTCCGCGAAGGCCTGAAAGGCCTCGGCGAGATCGGGCGAAGCAAGGAACGCCGCGTTCCATACCGCGACGAAGCGGTTCGCCTCGGCCACGCTCGCCTCCTCGCTGAACGCGAGCACCTGCTTGATGCCCTGCACGACGACCGCCGGGTTCGCGGCGATGTCCGCGGCGAGCTGGCGTGCCGCGACGAGCAGCGCGGCTTCGTCCTCGTACACGTCGTTGACGAGCCCGATGCGGAGCGCACGGTCGGCGTCGATGTCCCGGCCGGTGTACGCGAGCTCGCGCGCATGCGCCGGGCCCACGATCCGGGGCAGCCGGGCCAGGCTGCCGAGGTCCGCCACGATCGCGACCTTCGCCTCGCGCACGCTGAACGTCGCGCCCCGCGCCGCAATCCGGATGTCACAGGCGCTGACGAGGTCGACGCCGCCGCCGATGCACGGCCCCGCGATCGCGGCGATCACGGGCTTGCGGCACCGCTCGACGAGGTCGATGCCGCGCTGGAGCTCGCCCACGAGGTCGAGGAGACGCGCCCGCTCCTTGGCGAGGTTGCCGGGGGCGACGTGCTGGAGCAGCGCAGGGGCCATCGCCTTCAGGTCGAGCCCGTAGCTGAAGACGCCGCCGCTGCCGCGCAGGATGACGGCGCGCACGCGGTCGTCGCGGTCGATGGCGGCAAAGACCCGCGGCAGCTCCTCGAAGAACGCCGGCCCCATCGCATTGCCCTTCCCCGGGCCGAGGAGGGTGACCTCGCCGATGCCGTCCGCGACCTCGATCTTCATCGATTCGTACGTGTTTTCCACGCTGGCATCCTACTCCCTGGAATCGGTCGTGCAGAGCCGAGCGTTGTCCGCGCCATGAACCGTCGTGCGCGCACCGCGCTTGCAGGGATCGTCGCCGCGCTCGCCGTCGCCCAGGGCTGCCATCGCGAGTCGGCGCCGCCGCTCGGCCTGGTCGCGGGGTCGGGCGGGCCCCTCACCTTCCCGCCGCCGGATGACGGCTGGTCGGAGCGCGCGCCGCTGCCCGAGAGCACGTCGGCGGTGACCCTCGCCCGGGACCCCGCGGTGAAGGTGACCGACCCCGTGCTGGACGCCGCCGGCCACTTCGAGACCAAGGGCCAGGCCATCCGCCTGTGGTTCAGCGAGGAGATGGTGGAGCTCGGTGCCGACGCGCGGAAGAAGAAGCCGGCGCTCCCGCAGATCACGATCACCCCGGCGGTGGCCGGCCGCACGGTGTGGACGTACGGCAGCGAGGTCGAGTTCCGGGCCGAGAAGCCGTTCGACCCCGCCGTCACGTACACCCTCGAGATCCCGGAGATGACCGCGCCCAGCGGGAAGAAGCTCGCGGGCGGCTTCAAGGCGACCTTCCGGAGCGACATCGAGGTCGAGGTCGCGGGCAAGACGATCACGTACGTCCCGCAACCGGGCAAGGCGCGGCCGATCGTCGTGAACCCCCAGGATGGCTCGCTGCTCGGCGGAAGCCACGCGATGACGGCCGTCTACGACCAGCCGATCGATCTCGGCCTCGCCCAGCGGCTCGTGACCGTCACCGCCGGGGCCAGCGACGGGCCGCGCACGAAGGTGCCGGTCCGCCTCCGCCATCCGGAGGCCTCGGCGTACGAGGGCCAGAAGATCGATCCGCGGTTCCTCGTCGTCGTGGAGCCGACCGGAGCGCTCGAGCCCGGAACCGCGATCCACGTCGAGGCCCGCTCGCAAAGGCCCGAGGACGAGGCCTTCGACGCATCGTTCACCATCGCCGCGGCGCCGGTGTTCGCCGAGCTCGCGTGCAACGGCGACTGCGAGCCGAGCGGTCCGCTGCACCTCACCGGCGGCTCGGGGTCGACGCTTCGCGTCCACTACTCGAACCCGCTCTCCGTCGGCTACGACGTCGCGCGCAAGCACGTGACCGTCACGCCCCCGCTGAAGAGCCTCTACGTGTCGGGCTACGAGGACCTCGAGATCAGCGGGAGCTTCGCGCCGTCGACGACGTACCGCGTCCGTGCCGAAGGGATGCACGACCAGTACGGCTCGGCGGTTCCGCCGGTGGCGTTCACGTTCACTTCGCGGCCGCTGCCCGCGAGCGTGGCCATGGACGATGGCTTCGTGCTCCTCGACGAGCCGGCGGCACGTACGTACCCGGTGACCACGCGGAACGTCGCGCGCGGCGAGCTCCTGCTGTGGGCGCTGCCGAAGTCCGACGTGCCCGCCTACGCGAAGGCCCTTCACGACGCCGGCTCCGGCGTGGCTCCGGCCGGCGACCCCGTCGTCGTGCCGTTCACGCCGCGCGGCTCGCGTGACCAGCTCGTCGAGACGAGCCTCGACCTCTCCGCGAAGGTGGAGCGCGGGCGCGCGTACGTCGCGCAGGTGCGCATCGCCGAGCCCACGAGAGGCGCGGTGCCGGCCTCCTACGCGTCGGGCAGCGAGGCAGGGAGGCCGAGCACCGCGGTGCTCTTCGCGGCCGGCCCGGGTGCGCTCGCGGCTCACGTTCACCGCTCCGGCGACCGCGCCGCCGTGCAGGTGTTCCGGCTCGGCACCGGCGAGCCGGTCGCGAACGCGCACGTGGCGATCGGCGCCGCGAGCGCGACCACCGACCCGCTCGGCAGCGCGCTCCTCGACGTGCTGCCCTCCGCGACCGCCGACGAACGCGTCCTCGCGGTCACGGCCGGCGATGCCGAGCTGCTCCTTCCGCTCGAGCATGCCGTCACCGAGTCGAACACGCTGTTCCCCGAGCTCACCCTCGCGGGAGACGCGAACGTGGCCAAGGACGCGGTCGGGCTCGTCGTCACCGACCGCGGGATCTATCGCCCGGGCTCCTCGCTCGGCGTGAAGGGCTACCTGCGGAGCATGCATGATGCAACCATCGTCGCCAAGGCGGCCACGAAGGTGCGCCTCCGGGTCGTCGACCCGCTCGGCAGCGACGTCGTCGACGAGGCCCTCGTCACGAGCGCCCGCGGCGGCATCTCCCGCACCGTCGACATCCCGAAGACCGCCCACACCGGCCGCTTCCAGGTGCGGCTCGAGCTCGACGACGGAAAGCACACGCTCGTCGCCGCCGAGGCGGTGCGCGTCGCCGAGTTCGAGGCTCCCCGGTTCAAGGTGGACGTCGAGGCGAAGCCCGGCACGGACCCCCAGAGGCTCGCGGCGCGCATCGTCGGCCGCTACCTCTTCGGCGCGGCGATGGGCGGCGCCAAGGTGAGCTGGGTCCTCAAGAAGACCCGGGTGCCGGTCAAGGGCGGGACGCTCTGGGACGCCGGCCTGACCTTCGAGAAGGAGCACTCGTACTGGGACGACGAGGCGGCCGCCGAGGCGCTCCGCCCGGTCACCGGCGAAGGTGTCCTCGCGGACGACGGATCGCTCGCGGTGGATGCCGTCACCGGCCCGCTCGCCGACGGGCCCACCGAGGTGACGCTCGAGGCCGACGTGTCGGACGCCTCGAACCGTCACGTGTCCGGCACGCTGCGGACCACCAAGGATCCGTACGCGCTTCACGCCGGGCTGCACCTGCGCGATCGCTTCGCCGCCGCGGGCCAGCCGCTGCGCGTCGAGCTCGGCGCGGTCGACGCGGCGGGCAACGCGGTGAGCGGCAGGCCGATGAAGGCGCGCCTGGAGCGCCTGACGTGGACGCGCGCCGCCGAGAAAGCGGAGAGCGGCGCCGTCGTGGAACGCTGGAAGTACCTGGCGAAGACCGAGGCCTCGTGCACGGCGACGAGCGGAGCCGCGCCCGCGCCGTGCGATCTGCCCGTTCCGCACGGCGGGAGCTTCCGGGTGGTCGCGCACGTGGACGGCGGAGACGAGGCGGCCACCTGGTTCTACTCCTACGGCGACTGGTCACCGGGGGAGAGCGCCGCGGTGCCCGGCTCGGGCAAGAAGGTGCCGCTCGTGCTCGACAAGGCTCGCTACAAGGCGGGCGAGACCGCGCGGGTGCTCGTGCAGAGCCCGTTCGCCAAGGCGACCGCGCTCGTCACCTTCGAGCAGGGCGGCATCGTCGGCCACCGCTCGCTCGTCGTGGAGGGACCGCGCGCCACCATCGACGTGCCCGTCACGAGCGCCAACGCCCCGTGGCTGCACGTGGCCGTGACGCTCCTCCCGACGAGCGAGCGCGCCGCCGACTATCGCGTCGGCGTGGTGCGCGTCCCGGTGGGGGCCGAGGACGCGCGGCTCGAGGTCAAGGTCGCGAGCGCGAAGCGGTCCTACGAGGTCCGCGACGACGCGGAGATCACCGTGGAGGTGCGTCGCAACGGCCAGCCGGTCAGGAACGCGGACGTGACGCTCGGCGTGGTCGATGAGGGCATCCTGCGCATGACCGCCTACCACCCGCGGGACCCCGTGACGGCGCTCCGGCCCGGGCGCGGCCTCGAGTTCGGGATCGTCGACAGCCGCGCTTCGCTCCTGCGCCGCCGCGAGAAGGCTCACACCGCCGGCGGCGGCGACAGCGAGGGCGAGGAGTCCCTCGACACGCGACGCAGCTTCGTCGAGACCGCCGCCTGGCTGCCCGACCTCGTGACCGATCAGGACGGCATCATCCGCACCAAGGTGAAGCTGCCCGACAATCTCACCGAGTTCCGCATGACCGCGGTGGTCCTCGACGAGCAAGGCGCGGGCGGGACGGCCGAGTCGAGCTTCGTGGTGACCCGTCCGCTCCTGCTCGAGCCGGTGATGCCGCGGTTCGCGCTGCGCGGCGACGCCTTCGAGGCGGCGGCCCTCGTCCACAACAACACCGACGCCGACGTGAAGGCGCACGTCACGATCGCCGGTCAGCCGCGCGACGTGGTCGTGCCCACGAAGGGCCGCGCGCGCGTCGCGGCCCCGCTGAAGGCCGAGGCCGCGGGGACGCGCACGCTCGCCTTCTCGCTCGAGGTGGGCGGCGCACTCAAGGACAAGGTCGAGGTGCCGCTTCGCGTCGACGAGCCCGGCATCGAGGAGCACCCGATGATCGCGGGGGTCTTCGGCGAGCGACAGGAGGTGCAGCTGGCCATCCCCGCCGACGCCGTGCTCGCCGACGGCGCCGCGCTCTCCATCAAGACCGGCTCGGCGCTCTACCCCGAGCTCGGGCAGCGCCTCTCCTACCTCCTGGATTATCCGCACGGCTGCGTGGAGCAGACGACGTCGAGCACGATCCCGCTCCTCGCGGCCCGCACCATCCTCCCGTGGACCGGCACGAGCACGCTGGACGATGCCGAGCTGAAGAAGCGCATCGAGGCCGGCGTGGCGCGTCTGGCCACCATGCAGACTCCGGGCGGCGGCCTCGCCTACTGGCCGGGCGACAGCGAGCCGAACGTCTTCGGGTCCGCCTACGCGCTCCGCGCCCTGCTCCGCGCGAAGGAGGCGGGCATCGAGCGTCCGCGGCTCATCGAAGGGGTCACGAAGTTCCTCGTCAGCCGCCTCGCCGACGACGGCTCCCCCGACCTCCGCATGTCGGTGGCCGACGTGCTCGCGCAGGCGCACGAGCTGCCCGCGAGCAGCGCCGACGCGCTCTTCGGCAGCCGCGAGAAGCTCGACTCGTTCGGCCTGGCGAGCCTCGCGCTCGCGCTCTCCTCGCTGCCCAACCAGACGGATCGCGTCCGCGAGGTGCTCGACGCGCTCGAGTCCTCGTTCGACGCGGCGGGCGCTCCGACGAAGGCCCACGACAAGCGAGACTGGCACTACTGGGCGTCCGACGACCGCGATCGCTCGCAGGCGGTCATCGCCCTCGTGAAGCTGCGCCGAGGCTCGCGCCTCCTGCCGGTACTTGCCGGTCGCCTCGCCAAGGGGCTCGATCGCTACTCCACCCAGAGTACCGCCTGGTCCCTCCTCGCGCTCTCCGACTTCGTGGGCGCGCGCAGCCCCGAGGGCAACGTCGACGTCGCCGTGAAGCTCGAGGGGAGGATCCTCGACACGTACAAGAAGCTCGGCGGCGACAACAAGGAGGTCCGCATCGCGCTGTCCGAGCTGCGGGGCAAGAAGGTCACGCTCGTCCTCTCCGGCGACCCGAAGACGCCGAGCGCCTTCGCGCTCGAGGCCCGCTACAAGCGCCCGCTCGACGCCGGCGGCGGCCGCATCGCACGACGCGACGCCAATGGCGTGAGCATTCACCGCGCCTACAGCGACGCGGCCGGCAAGCAGCTCGCCCTCTCCGAGGTGAAGGCCGGGCAGGTCGTCCGCGTCGCGGTGCGCATCGATCTCCCGAAGCTCGACTCGTTCCGCCTCGGCTACCTCGCGGTCACCGACCGCCTGCCCGCCGGGTTCGAGCCGATCGACACCGATCTCGCGACCAGCGGATCCCTGCCCGAGCTCGACAAGGACCATCCCTTCCACGAGGGGCTCTCGTCGTACGGGCAGGCGCCGAGCCACATCGGCCTCCGCGATGACCGCGTGCAGCTCTACTTCGACCACGTCTACGGCGACCATGCCGTTTACGCGTCGTACCTCGCGCGCGCCACCACGCCGGGCTCCTTCACGGTGCCGCCGGCCAGCGGCGAGCTGATGTACGAGTCGGACAGCCAGGGCTACAGCGACGCGGCGAAGGTGGTCGTCCAGTGACCCGTGCCCGGTCGAAGCGTCTCCTCGCCGTGGCCTCGCTCGTGCTCGCCTCGTGGCTCGCCTGGCGCGGGTACCGCGTGATCGCCTCCGCGCCGTACGACGCGCTGAGCGACGCCTCGTGGACCGAGGGGACACGGGTGCTCGCGCGCGACGGACGCGTCCTCGGCGAGCGGCCCACGCCCGAGGGTCTCCGGGGTCACTCGACGCGTCTCGACGAGGTCAGCGAGCGCCTCGTCCAGGCCACGATCGCCAGCGAGGACCGGCGCTGGGAGCAGCACGACGGGATCGACCGCCGGGCGCTCGTTCGCGCGGCGCTGTCCTTCGTCCGCCACGGGCACGTCGTGTCCGGCGGCAGCACGCTCACCCAGCAGCTCGTCAAGCGGCTCGATCACCAGGGCAAGCCGCACCCGCGCACGATCAGCGAGAAGCTCCGCGAGATGGCCCGGGCCCAGAACCTCGAGGCGCGCAACGACAAGCGCACGCTGCTCGAGGCGTACCTGAACCACATCGACTACGGGCACGGCTGGGCGGGCCCCGAGGCAGCCGCGCAGGGCTACTTCGGGACGCGCGCCCGGGATCTCTCGCTCGCGCAGGCGACCCTCCTCGCGGTGTTGCCGCGTGCGCCCTCGGCGCTCGATCCGTACCGCCACCGCGAGCGGGCGGTGATGCGCCAGCGAGCGCTCCTCGTCAGCATGCACGATCACGGGGAGATCACCGGCGAGGATCTGACGCGCGCGCTCGACGAGCCGCTCGTCCTGCGGGACCGCGCCGCGAGGACTCCGCTGGCGCTGCACGTGGTCCTCGCCGGCGCGCGCCGGGCGGTCCGCGACGGCGGGCGATCGCGCGAGGTGCACACCACCATCGACCTGGATCTGCAGCGTGACGTCGAGGCGCTCGTGCGAACCCACGCGGCGCGGCTCCAGCAGCGCGGCGCATCGACGGCGGCGCTGGTCGTGGTCGACAACCTGACCGGCGACGTGCTCGCGCAGGTCGGGAGCGCCGACTGGGGTGACGCGGCGATCGCCGGCAACGTCGACCTCGCGCGCGCGCGGCGGCAGCCCGGCTCGACGCTCAAGCCCTTCGTCTATGCGCGGGCGTTCGAGCGCGGCCTCTCGCCCATGGCGGCGCTCGCCGACGTGCCGACGGACTTCGGAAGCGGCGCCCGCGTCGCCGGGGAACGAAGCAGCCAGGGCACGACGACGTGGTCGCCCGAGAACTTCGACGGCACCTTCACGGGTCCGGTGTCGGCGCGAGAGGCGCTCGCCGGCAGCCTCAACGTGCCCGCGGTCCGCCTCGCCGCCGACCTCGGCGCGCGCGAGCTGGTGAGCACGCTCCGCGCCGCAGGCCTCCCGCTCGCCGACGGCGCCGAACGCTATGGCCTGTCGATCGCGCTGGGGAGCGGCGAGGTCTCGCCCCTCGAGCTCGCCGACGCCTACGTCACGCTGGCGCGCGGCGGCGAGCACATTGCGCTCCGCGAGCGCACCACCGATCCCGCGGCGTCGCCGGTGCACGTCCTCGATGCGGCCGCCGTCGCCGCCGTGGCGGACGCGCTCGCCGACCCGATCGCGCGCGTGCGCGGGCTCCGGACGCGCGGCCCGTTCGAGTTCCCCTACCCCGTCGCGGTCAAGACCGGGACGAGCACCGCGTTCCGCGACGCCTGGACCGCGGGCTTCACCCACGAGCGCACCGTCGTCGTATGGGTGGGTAACGCGAACGGCACCGCGACGAACAAGCTCACCGGGGCGGTGGGCGCCGGGCCGCTCTTCTTCGCGGCGATGAGCCGCGCGATGGCCGACGTGAAGAACCGCGCGCCGCTCGCCGCGCCCGGCCTGCTCGACGAGGCCGACGTCTGTCCGCTCTCCGGCCTGCGCGCCGGGCCGGCGTGCACCGACCGCGTGCGCCGGTCGTTCCCGCACGGGCACGGGCCCGACCACGCGTGCGACATGCACCAGCTCGCGAGCGTCCGGCAAGCGCCGGCCGGCGAGCCAGGCTTCCGTTGCGACCCCGAGGGCGCGGCGCGCATCGTGGTCCTGCCCGGCGCCTACCAGGGGTGGCTCGGGCAGCGCGCCCTCGGAGCACCGGGCGTGGACGTGCACGGCACCCCGTGGTTCCTCGCCGAGCGCGTCCCGGGCTGCGCGGCGACGAACGGCGAGGCCCCGCGCATCGTCGTGCTCGCCCCGCGCGACGGAAGCGTGCTGTCTGCCGAGGCGCGCCGCGTCGACGGAGCGCCCTCCCCGGACGCGGTCGACGTCGCCGCCGAGACGCATGGGCTCGCCGCCGTCCAGCCGCTCGAGGTCGTCGTCGACGGGCGCGTCGCAGCCCGCCTCGACGCTCCCTACCGCGCCCGCGTCGCGGTGGGCCGCGGCGACCACACGGTCGAGGTGCGCCCGCTCGACGGACGCCTCGCCGCCGTGCTCGGCCGCGCGCAGTTCAGCGTGCGCTGACGCGCTATGCTCGGTACGTGGCGCGCTTCGACACCGCGATCATCGAGCCCGTCGGCGCCGATCTCGTGGCGCTCGCCCAGGCGCACGCGCTTGACGCGACGGCCTTCCCCCACGCGAGCTTGCCCGCGGTTCGTGCCGGCGCCGCGGTGGTGTGGGTCGCGCGCGAGGAACGCGGCGGACCGGTGGTGGGCTTCGTGGGGACGGCGTCGCGCAACGGCGCGCTCGAGATCACCGGGCTGGCCGTCGCCGAGGGGCAGCGGCGCCGAGGTCTCGGACGCGCCCTGCTGCGCGCTGCCCTGGCGGCGGCGCGCGAGCAGGAGCTCTCCGCGGTTTCACTCCACGTGTCGACCGGCAACCCGGCCGCCCTCGCGCTCTACGACAGCGAGGGCTTCGGCCGGGCAGCACGGCTCGCCGGGTTCTACTCGGCGCGCCACTTCCCGGACGACGGCGACGCCTGGCTGATGATGCGCGAGGTGCGCTGAGGCCCGCCGCTCAGTGCCAGGCGCCGGCCGTACGAACCGGCTGGTTCGTCTGGTCGTGCTCCTTCACGAGGGCGGTGCTCTTCGCGAGGCACTTCGTGCAGCTCGGGAACTCGGAGCCGTGGTCGCAGCGGATGATGGCGGCCGTCGCAGGGGTGTCGAACTCGTTGGCGTCGATGTGGCGACCGCACGAGATGCAGTGGATGTGACCGCCGCCATGGTTGTGCGGCTGGGCGGCGGGACGCGGCGGAGCAAGGGCCTTCTTCTCACGCTTCGTCAGCTGGGGCTTTCGTTTCATGCGGCGGCCAGCATAGAGCGATCCGGCACCGCGCGAAACGGAAGCGAAAAGCGCTGGCGAGCGGGAACTTCACCGGGCGGCCGGACACAGTCGGTCGTGCCGATCCGTCGCGTGTTCTCGCTGATGAGCTGGCGGCTCCGGGCCGCCGTGGCCGACCTGCCCCTCGTGTTCTTCGGGGTCGTCGTGCTCGTGGCGCTTCTCTTCCGGGCCGGCGCCGGGTGGATGCGCGAGGCGAGGGACCACGCGGCGGTCACGGCGACGGCTGCGCCTTGACGGATCGTGCGGCCGCTCGTAGGCCATGAGGCGTGTGCCGCAACATCCGCGTCCTCCACCATTTCCGGCCTCCGACCACCGCCGACGAGGTGCATGCCGCCGCCCTCCAGTACGTGCGCAAGGTGAGCGGCACCACGCCCGGGAAGACGCCCAACGCGGCGTTCGAGGAGGCCGTCGCGGAGGTCGCGGCCGCGACCGCCAAGCTGCTCGCCACGTTGCCGGCGCGCGGCGAGCCTCGCACCCGCGAGGGTGAGCGCGAGAAGGCGCGGCTCAAGTGGGGTCAGCGCGTCACGCGGATCACGAAGGCGTCTTCCTGATCTTCGGCGCGAGGCGCGGCGGCTTCTTGCCGTGCCGCTGGGCGCCGAGCACGGGCGCGTAGGCGAGCTCCGTCTTCGCCTCCACGGCCCGCAGCATGAGCCCGCCGCGGCTCATGTCGCCGCGGCCCACGAAGTCCTTGGGGAAGAGCAGGCGCTCGCCGAACACCTCCAGCAGCGTGTCGACGTACTTCGCGCTCGCGATGCTGCCGAGGAGCACGACCTCGTCGGCCTCGCCGAGCGCCTCCGCGACGAGGCGAGCATCGCGTTCGAACGGCTTCAGGAAGGCGGGCTCGCGCGGCGAGATGTCGGTGCTCGCGAACGCCTCGAGGTGCTCGAGACACACGCGCGACTCGACCGGCAGGAGACCGCGGTTCTGGGTGATGACGAGCGCGCCGCCGCGCATCCACGCCGCGCCCTCCGGCGCCCGGCCGAACGCGGCGCCGTACGCGAGCTTGCCGCGGAAGTAGAGGCCGCTCACGAAGCGGAACACCTCGCCGATGGGGCACCCCTCGCGCGTCCGGAGCGCGCGCGCCACCGGGAACATCGTGCGCGGCTCGAAGAGCTGCTTGCCCTTCACCCCGTCGAGGCGCGCGGGCGAGAGCAGGAAGACGCGTGCGGGCCGCGCGGCGGTCACGGCCGTCCCTCGCGGTTCAGACGAGGCGCGGGCGCGCCGTGAGCCGCGCCTTCGCATCCTCGAGCAGCGCCGCGTCGCGCCAGGTCCGGAAGATGCGGTGCGCCGCGAAGAGGACGTGCCCGGCGATGCCGCCGAGGATGCACCCGATGTCGGCGCCCTCCGAGACGAGCACGACGATCAGCAACGACGACGCGTACAGCGCGAACAGCGAGAGCAGCGAGCGAAGGTGGCGGAGCCGCGCCATCTCCTCGTGCTGCGTCCACCGGCAGGTGCGGGACGGCCGCTGCCGAGGGGCGATGGGGCGCGTCCGCGGCGCGTCCGCAACGCGGGCCGGCCCGACCGGGACGGCGACCCGGAGCGTGAACGAGGACGGGAACAGCGCCTGGTTCATGGGTCCTCCCTCGCTGGTGCACGGCGTGCGCCACCGAGGGGCCTCCGCGAAACCTCATGATCTCGCGACGTTCCAAGGCGCTCCGGCCCTCGCCCGCGGATCGGGGAGGCCTGCCGATGGATCGGCCACCACCCACACGTGCCTACAAACGCCCCCGCGCTCGTGTCCGTCCACCGAACCCGCGCGCCCGTCGATCAGCGGCGGGGGCGGCGCGCACGTGCCGCGAGCGCGAGCCCGACCATCGCGAGGCCCATCGCCGCGGAGCCCGGCGGAACGTGCCCGGTCCCGGAGGCCGCGCAGCCGCTGCTGCTCGCGTCGTCCGCCGAGGCGATGGGCGCCGCGTTCGCCTCGCACTCCGTCGAGAAGCCATGCCTCGGCGCCGGATCGCACGCGGTCGAAGCGGCGACGCCGAGACCCTCGACGCTCGGGTCGACGTTTCGCTGCTCGCTCGTCGGGTAGATGGAGCAGACGCCAGCGACGTCGTCGGGCGTCAGCGACCGGAGCGCCGAGGTGCCCGCCCGGTAGCTCGCGTACATCGTCGAGCTCGCGTTCATCGCGTGCGCGAGGCCGAGGAAGTGACCCGCCTCGTGGGTGATGACGCTGAGCAGATCGAAGCCGTTCGCGGGCACCGTCTCCGCCGTCGAGAGGTTCTTCCCCGACGCGTTGATCTCCATGTCCGCGTCGTAGATCTCGCCGGTGTCCGCGTTGAACGTGACGGTCGTGAGGCCGAGCGTGTTGTTCGGGTCGCTGTACGGCCACACGTCGTCGCGGAAGACGATGACGTTCTGGTTCGGCCCATTCTGGTTGTACCGGACCTCCGAGCAGGTCACCGAGCCGAAGTTCGACGTCACGATGCCGACCTTGTCGCCGCTGTCGGCGCACACCGCGTCGTTCCACGTCGAGAAGGCGGCATCGATGACGCGCGTCGCCTCGTCGAAGGGCACGAGCGCGCTCGCCGCGCCGTTGACGCTGTAGCCGACGCACTTCCCGCGCCAGAAGAGCGGGAGCCCCTGCGTGAAGCAGCCGCCGGTCGGGTTGTAGCTCGCGGGCACGGGCGTGGTCGTGGTGCGGCAGTAGGCGTGAGCCTCACGCGGCACGAAGACCGCGAGGAGCGCGACGGATCCGAAGAGCGCCAGGCCGGCACGCCGAAGCAAAGCGGTCATCGCCGTTCAGCGTAGCACGGGCTCATTTCAGGAACGGCAGACCGCTCGACATCACCTGGTACACGGTGGCCGCGGCGAGCAATACGAGCGTCACCATCATCGACGCGACGAGCAGACCCGTGCGCACCGCGCCCTCGTCGGTGGCGCGCAGCGCAGCCTCGTAGAGGCCGACGTCGGGGGAGCTGCGGAGACGCGCCCGCGCGAGGTCGCCACGCAGGACGCGCTTCCGCGCGAGCACCCGGAACGCGTAGCCGGGCATGCCGACGACGCTCGCGGGCCGCGTTCCGTAGCCCGCGAAGGCGAGGATGGCCGCGTGAGCATCGACGGCGGGCGCGAGGGCGGCCGCTCGGGTCGAGGGCGGCACGGCGACCGCGGGGATGCCGCGCGACGAGGTGCGCGAGGGAGGCGCACCGCCGGCGCGAGACGACGGAGGCGCGCCGCCGGCGCGGGACGGGGGCGCGTCCTCGCGCGGTCGTGACATGGGACGCGAGGCGGGCTCGCCCGAGCTCGACCTCGCTGCCGTCGATGACTCGTAGCTCGATTGCCTCGGCTGCTCCAGGCGCGGACGATGCGAGGAGGGCAGGCAGTCGAGCTCGAGGTCGTCGTCGGCAGCGAGGTCGAGGTCGAGGTCGAACCCGAGCTCGTCGTCGAGCATGCGCCCGATCATCTGGGTGGCTTCGGGCTCCGGCTGGAGGCGGGGCGGAGGACGCACGGCGGCCATCTGGACCGTCGAGTAGCGGCGGATGCCGGGGCCGTTCGGGCGCGGCATGACGGCGCCGAGCGAGGGGACGGTGGCGACGCGGGGCTGGCTCGGCCTGCGGAACTCGCCGGATCCGACGAGCGGTCCGCCCGCGGGAGTAGCGTCGCGTCGTTCCGCGCTGGCGCGCGGATGGGGCCGTCGTTCAGTCATGGTGCGGAGGATCGAACGTCCCGCCGCGTCGACAATTAAGCGTCGAGCACCCGCGCGTACGCCGCCTCGTCGAACCCGACGATCACGGTCTTCGCGGTGACCAGCACGGGGCGCTTCACCAGCTTCCCGTCCCTGGTGAGCAAGCGTGCGACCTCCGCGTCGGTGGCGCCCGCGAAGTGCTCCTTGCCGAGGGCCCGGTAGCTCTGTCCGCTCGTGTTGAGCCACTTCTGCACGGGCTTGCCGCTGCGCGGGATCCACGCCGCGAGCTCCTGCTCGGTGGGAGGCTCCTCGACGATCGGCCGGACCGTCACCGCGACGTCGTGAGCGGCGAGCCAGGCGAGCGCCTTCTTGCAGGTCGAGCACCCGGCGTACGTGAGGATCATCGGCTTCGCGGCCATGGCGCCTGTACTAGCATGCGCACGCATGAGGGAAGGCGCGCGCGTGGTGCTCCTCGGCTGGGGCAACGCCCAGCCGTCGCAGCTCGCGGCCTACGCCCGTCTCTACCGGTCGCTCGGCCTCGACGCTCCCCCTGCGCTCTCGGTGATCGCGAACACGTTGGAGGGGCTGCTCCGCGCGACCGCCTACCCGCAGGCCGTCGTGCCGCTCGCCCGCGAGCTCGCGGCCGAGCCCGAGCGGCCCACCCTCGTTCACGTGTTCAGCGACAACGGCTTCGTCACCTGGGCGGCGCTCCTCGAGACGCTGGCCGCGACCGCGGAAGGTCGCCGCGCGCGCGAGGCGATCCGCGGCGTCGTGCTCGACTCCGCGCCGGGGCTCTGGAACGTGAAGGGGCCGAGCGACTTCGCATGGCGCTTCGCGCTCGCGATGACCCCGGCCCTCGCCCGGCGCATGAAGCTCGGCGCGCGGGAGGAGAGGAGCGTTCTCACGCCGGCGCTCGCCGCCGCGTTCCTCGCCTACCAGCTGCTCTTCCCTGGGCCGGTGCAGCGCATGATCGGGAGCGGCAGGCGGGTCGCCGAGCACCAGCCGCGCTGCCCGCACCTCTTCATGTACGGCGAGGACGACGCGATCGTGCCCCCTGGCGACGTGCGCGCCTGGACCGCCACTCAGGAGGCGCGTGGCCTCGAGGTCGTCGCCGAGCCGTTCGCCGGCGGCCGTCACGTGGCGCTCTTTCCCGGCGACCCGCGCCGCTACAAGGCGGCGCTCCGGACCTTCACGACGCGGGTGCTCGCGCCGTGAAGGGCGACGCGCGTCAGCGCCCCAGCGTCCCCAGGCTCCGCCGGAGGGCCGTCGCGTCGCCCGAGAGCGCGTAGGCCACGAGATCGCGGGCGACAGGCCGCGCGAGAAGCGAGGCGAGCCCCGCCTCGCCCGGCGAACGTAGAGCCGACGCCATCGCCGGGTCGCTCGTTGCCACGGCCGCCAGCGACGCGCGCAGGTCGCCGGACAGGAGGAACGCTGCCCGCGCCTCGGTCCGCACCACCGCGTCGACGAACGCCTCGACCGAGAGCGGCGGCGCCAGGGTGAGGAGGTCGCCGAGGTCATCGAGCGTCTTCCGCCGCTTGCGATCGATGGCACGTCGGGCGCGCAGCTCGAGCTCGGCGACGAGCGGCTCGATCCGCTCGGCCGGCAGAGCGGCGAAGGCGGGCGCGGACTGACGGGCGACGGCAACGACCGCCGCGACCGTCTCCTCGGGGGGCACCGCGGTGAACCACGGGACCCCGAGCGCGATGCGCGCGAGAGGGCGCGCGAGGGCCGCCACCGCCTGCGCCTCGGTGAGCGCCGCCAAGGAAGACGGCGCGATGACCCAGGTCGCGTCCTCGCAGGCCACCAGCGGCGACGCCACGTTGTCGGACACCGCGAGCTCGACGTCCACGAGCTCGAACATGCGCAGCAGGCGGTCGAAGATCTCGCGGATCGGGTGGGCGGTCCTCGGCTTCACGCGGTCGCGCGGGCTGGCGCCCAGCTCCACGAGCGGCACGCGGGTCAGCTTGCCCGAGAGCGACGCGGCCACCGCGGCGGCGTCCCAGAAGGCGTTCTTCCCGAGGCGCCCTGGCATGACGAAGGAGCGCAGCACGTTCGCCGACAGGGGCTCGCCAGGCCCGGCCGCGAGGACGTGCGCGGCATCGAGCTGCGCGAGCGCCGCCGCGTCGAGATCACCGGCGAGCGCCCGGAGGTCGCGCGCGACGAGCGCCTGATGGGACCGCCCGCCCGCCCGCAGGGAGCTCTCGAGGAGCCGCACCGCTCCGAGGTCGGGCCGTGCCGGCGCCTGGGCATCGAAGAGCGGCGCGAGGATGGCCGCCGCCTTGTCGTGCGTCCCGCGCTTGGCGAGCGCCGTCGCGAGCAGGAGGCGCGCAGGCGCATGCGCCGCGTCGAGCTCCATCGCCTCCTCGAGGTGCTCGATCGCGGCATCGACGCGGCCGAGCCCGAGCTCGAGCTCGCCGAGCCGCACGAGCCACGCGGGACCCGGCATCGTGCCCGCCTCGCGTACCCGCATGATGGCGCGGCCCAGCACGCGCGCGGCCACCTCGGCGTTGCCGCCGGCGACCTCGCGAAGGCGCTCCAGCATGGCCTCGTCCGGCGCGAGCGAGGCCGCCTCGACGAGCGCCCCCTCGGCCCCGCCGGCGTCGCCGAGCTCCCGCCGCAGCCCGGCGAGCGCGAGGAGAGCCGCGACGCGCGCCGCCGGGTCCGGCTCGGCGATCACGAGCCGCGACAGGAGCTGCGCGCGCTCCGGCGACGCGAGCCCAGGCACGGCGAGGAGCGCCCGGAGCGCTCGCGCGTCGTGCGGATCGATCTCGAGGGCAGCGCGGAGCTCCTTCTCCGCGTCGGCGGTTCGCCCGAGGACCCGTCCGAGGATGCTGGCGCGGCCGACGAGGGCGATGAGCTTCTCGCTGCGCTCGGCGGTCCTCGCGACGACGTCTCCGAGCGCCACCAGCGCCGCGTCCCACGCGCGCTGCCCGATGTAGAGCTCGGCGAGCACGAGGAGGGTCGGCACGTGGTCTCCCGCAACGCTGCGCGAGCGCTCGAGCGCCTCGATGGCGAGGAGCGGATCACGGAGGCGGGTGCGCGCAACCTCCC
This sequence comes from Labilithrix sp., assembly GCA_028287035.1. The sequence goes on from JAQBQL010000174.1 coordinate 51,057, forward strand.
CGAGCTCCGAGGCCATGGGGACGATCGCCTCGCGGGTCGTTGCATCCTGCAAGCTTCTCCTCAGCACGCGCGCCAGGTCGGCCCACGCGCCTCGGCCGCCCTGGATGTCGGCGAGCCGCGCCGCCACGAGGACGCCGTCGGGATCGGCGGCCAGCGCCTCCTCGAGGAGAGCGGCGGCGGCCTCCGGCTCCTTGAGCGCCACCGAGAGATCGGCTGCGTCACGGAGGAGACCGGCGCGCGCCTTCGCATTGCTCGTGACCGACGCGAGCGCCTTCGCCGCGGCGATGGCGGCACGGCGGTCGCCTCGCTCACGGGCCACGCTCGCCGCGACGACCGCCGCAGCCACGCTCGAGGGATCGAGCCCGAGGGCCGCCCGTGCGCTCTCCGCGGCATCGGCGGTCGCGCCCGAGCGCTCCTGCCAGCGGGCGAGCGACACGAGCAGGGTCGCTCGCTCGGTGTCGTCGCTGGCGCCTTCCAGGCGGCGCCGGGTCGCCTCGATCGCCAGGCCGAGCGCCGCCTTGTCGCCGCCGCGTACGCGAGGGCGCGCGCGGCGCACGAGCTCGTCGAGGACCACCGCGTCCCGCGACCCGAGCGCGAGCAGCCGATCCCACGGCTCGAGGTCGCCGCTCTCCGGCAGCCGCCAGCGCACCACCGCGGCGAGCCCGCACAGCGCGCGCATCGCGAGGAGACCGGTCGCGTGCTCCGCGCCGAGCGCGAGAGCATTGGCGAGCGGCGGCGCCCCACCGGCGCGGCGGGCGAGCCGCTCGGCGGCCCGGAGCGACGAGATCTCGCGCGGCGCCGCGGCGAGCAGCTCCTGCTGGAGCTCGGCGGGGACCTCGTCGGACTCGAGCGCGCGCTGCGCGGCCAAGGCGACCGGGACGTAGTCACGGGGCACGGCGGCGCGGACCCCGAGACGACGCAGGCGCTCGGCGACGAGGCGCTCGGCGGGCATCGCCTCGCGTGCCAGCAGGTAGAGCCGCACCGCATTGGCGTCATCGGTCCGTCGCTCGGCGAGCTCCGCGGCGCGCACCAGGTACGCGGCACGTGCCTCGGGCGCCGCATCCGCCGCGATCTCCTCGAGCTTCGCGGCGAGCGCCTCCGCGTCCCCGGCGCCGGCGAGCGCCTCCACCATCGCGGCGGTCAGCGCTGCATCCGCTCCCGCGAACGCGCGCGCGGCCTCCAGCGCGGCGAGCGCGCGTTCCGGCGAGGCGAGCCGCTGCGCGTACGTCGCCGCCTCGGCGAGGACGAGCGCGAGCTTCTCGGTGGGTCCCGTGGCAGCGGCGGCGCGACCGGCGAGCGACCGCGCGACGAGCTCCCAGCGGCCCGCGGCGGCGTGGAGACGGGTGACGAGCTCGCGCGCGCTCCGGGCCACGGCGGCGGGCGCCGCGACCGTGAGCTCCTCGGCGACCGCAAGCGACCGCTCGGCGTCGACCGTCTCGAGCGCCTCGGCGGCGCGGAGGCGAACCTCGCAGCGATCCGCGTCGTCGAGGACGAGCTCCGCCTCGGCGAGCAGCGCCCGTGCGAGCGCGCGTGCGTCTCGCGAGCGACGCGCCGCGGAGGCGAGCCCCGCGACGGCGCTCCGGCGACCCGGATCGAGATCGAGGACGCGCGCGTACGCGAGCGTGGCGCGCGCAGCATCGCCCGCGACGTCGTCCCAGAGCCACGCTGCCTTCTCGAGGAGGTGCAGCCGCCTTCCCACGTCCGTCACGCGCGCCGCGGCGTTCTCGTAGAGGGCGACGCGCTCCTCCACGAGCTTCCGCTCGGCCGCGCTCGGGCCGAGGCGCTCGGCGAGCGAATCGAAGACCCCGGGCGCGGAGGGATCGGCGAGCCACGCGGCCTCGCGATGGCGGGCAGCGTCGCCCTCGCGACCCGCCGCCGCGGAGGCGGCGGACGCCACGAGCAACGCGTGCGTCTTGTCACGTGGCGTGGCGGCGAGCGCCGACTGACGCATCCACAACGTCGCCCGTGCATCGTGCCGGCCGCCGGCGAGGAGCAGCCGGTCGAGCTCGGCGAGGAGCGTCTCGTCGCCTGGCTCGAGCACGCGCGCGCGTTCGACGGCGAGCACCGCCTCGTCGATCGCGCCGGCCCGCTCCGCCACCGCAGCGACCGCGCGCAGGGCGAGCAGCTCGGCACGAGGATCGGCGACCAGCGTGAGCGCCGCCTTCCGCACCGCGAGCACGTCGGCCGGGCGGTTCGCCTCGTCGAGGAGGCGCGCGAGCTCGTCGGCGACGCGCGCGTCGACCAGCCGGGAGGTCCGCGGCCGCGCATGGGCCCGCTGCAACGTCGTCAGGGCTCCGGCGCGGTCACCGGCGCGCAGCAACGCGAGCGCCGCGTCGAGCTCGAGGCAGGTGCCGCGCGCGGGGTCCTGCTCGAGCGCCACCTCGGAGATGAGCAGCGAAGCGAGCCGCGCATCCTCGCGATGCCCGACCGCGTGATCGACCGCGGCATGACGGACTGCCCCGATGCCCGGCGCGAGCTCGAGGGCGCGGTCGAGCGCGGCGCGGGCGGTCGGGAGGTCACCGAGCCGGCGATCCAGCACGAGGGCCCGCTCGACGTGCAGCCAGGCGGCGGCCGAGGGCTCGCCGGCAAGGCCCGCCATCCGGCCGAGGAGCGCCGCGAGATCACGCCACCGCTCGGTGGCCTCGAGGGCGACCTCCAGCGCGTACAGCGCGGCCGCGTGGTCGGGGACGAGCGCGAGCGCGGCCTCGAAGGCCGCTGCCGATTCGCGCGAAGGTGCCCCGGTCTCCGCTTCGAGCAGGCGCCCTCGCTCGACGAGGAAGTCGGCGCGCACCAGCGCATCCGAGACGTGATCGACGAGGTGCTGTACGTGGCGGGCCTGCGCGCCGACGGCCGCCGCGTCGCGGCCGGCCGCGAGCACCCTGAGCAGCGCGTGCGCCGCGGGCGCATGGTCGACGGCCTTTGCGGCACGCGCGGCCGCGGCGCGTGCCTCGGCCTCGTCTCCCGCGTCGAGCGCAGCATGCGCGAGCTGGAGCTGCGCCCGCAGGATCGCGACCGGGTCCTCCTCGCCGACGGCGGAAGCGCGGGCGCGCACGAGCGCCGTCGCCTCGGTCTCGTCACCACGTTCTTCCCAGAGCGCATCGTCGGGCAGCAGGTCGAGCGGCGCGGGGAGCCGGATGACCGCCGTGGCCAGCGGAGGGGCCACGACGCCATGGGTGCCGGTGAGCATCGCTGCCGACCGCGCGTGGGCCGCTGCATGTAGCAGCGAAGCGCGCTCACCTTCGACGATGCTCACGTCGCCGTCGCCGCTCTGGGCCATGGCGGTAGCCTACATGGCTCGAGCGCTGCCGTGCGCGCGTCGCGCCGGTGCGTGTGGGTCGGGGTGAGGAGAGCGGATCAGGCCACGCGCGCGGAGGTCATTCCGGCGCGGCGGTTGATGACCGCCGAGATGAAGGACTCCCAGTCGATGCGGTCCTGCCCGTTGAACGCGAAGAAGCGGAGCCCGACCCCGGTGCGGCCGAGCGCATCGACCACGAGACGGACGACGACGGCGTGGAGCACGATCTCGCGGGTCGGCAGCGTCACGCAGAGCTTGACCAGCTGCCGCTCCGGGGGCGGCTCGTCGGTGCGGATGAAGAGCCCGCGAAAGCTGGCGTCGAGCATCTCGACCGCGTCCGAGCCTCCGCGACGCAGGACGGCGATGGGCAGCGAGATCCGGGCGCGTACGTCCTTGCGGCGTTCTCCATTCTCTTCGTTCTGCATGGGCAAGGGATCGAACGGCCGCGCCTGCGCGCCCTTAAGCGGTCTTCGCGATCACGCCCCCTGCGGATGCTGCCTTTCCGGGTGCTCAGGGTCGTGTAAAGTTCCGGAAGACCATGTCTCAGACCATGCCCCGGATGGACGTCGCCACCGCGATGCTCGTCGCTCTCGACGACCGCATCGCCGGCGCGTGCATCACGCTTCTCGACGACGCAGGCTTCCGTGTCATCCGCGTGAAGCACGTCGCCCCGGCCCTCGAGCGCATGCCCGTGGTCATGCCCCATCTCGTCATCGTGCCGGCGAACCTCCGCAAGGACGAGGACGAAGGCCTGGTCGACCGCTGCGTCGCGATCGGCGCCGAGGTCCTCAGGCTCGCCCCGGACGTCGACGCCCGCGCGCTCGCGGCGCTCGTCGCCAGCGCAGCGCACGGCTCGCTCGAGAAACCTCGCTAGCGCGTCCGCGCCACTGAGCCAGAACGCCACAGACGGAGCGCTTCAACGCGTTGCGCCTGCGGCATCGTGGCGTTCTGACGCGGCGGTCGACCATCGGGGCCGTCTGCCACGAACGTCGAGATAGCTGCATTCTACACGGATTTTCAGGAGGATCATCGGCAGTTCCGCGAGCTGCGCAGGGCTCCTCAGTCGCAGGCGCGCGGCACGCCGCCGCTGCAAGTGGGGTCGTTCGCCTCGCAACTGCGACACTCGTGGCAAAAATGCACACGTTGCACGTTGGCGAATTGACCGTGGCGTTTTTGCGCTGCACGGTGAGTCTCATGAAGCTGTCGATCAACGCGGATATCGAGCTCGATGGGAACGCGTCCTACGTCACGTGGATGGACGTGCGCCTCGGCGACGGTCCCACGCGCACGTTCGGCACCGCGCGCGTCGCCCTCGTGCACGTCGGCGAGATCGCGGATGCCCTCGGCGACCTGTACCCGGCTCTCCGCGGTACCTCCCTCGAGCCCCTGTGCAATGCCTACTTCGCCGAGGGTTGGTACAAGGACGAGTACGCCGACGGCGCGGGCATCGACCTCCTCTTCGTGGAGAGCGTCGCGATGGACGCGGCCCACGAGAACAAGAATCTCGACCTCGCGATGGTGCGCCGCCTTTGCGACACGCTCGGCTCCGGCTGCCAGATGGCCGTGATGCCGTACGTCTCGGCGCTCGCCGCGGGCCACTGGGGCCGCCTCGGCTTCGCGCTCACGACGCCCGGACGCAGCGCGGGCCTCATGCACATGAAGCTCGGCTACCGTCACGCGCAGGTCATCGACTCGAACGGCACGGGCGAGTTCGAGGTCCTGCCGACGGTCGTTCTGCACGACCGTCATCTCGAGAACTGAGCGCCGCGCCTCTGCCGGTCAGAGGCGCGCGGAGCTCGACTCCGAGCCGCCGCCGCTGCCCTGGTAGCGTTCGAGCTTCCGGTAGAGCGTGCGGCGATCGAAGCCGAGCACCTGCGCCGCCCGGGACTTGTTCCCGCCGACGAGCGAGAGCACCCGCAGGATGTAGCGCCGTTCCAGCTCGTCGATCGTGACGATCTCCTCGGGCTGGTTCGCAGAGACGACGAACTTCTCCGGGCGGAACGAGCGGACCTTCTCGGGAAGGTCGTCGAGCTCGATCTTGTTGGCGCGCGCGAGCGCCACCGCGCCGTCGATGCAGTTCTCGAGCTCGCGGACGTTGCCCGGCCACGAGTAGGACATCAGCTTCTCGGCTGCTGCCGGCGCGAGCTCGAGGTCCCCCTTGCCGTGCCGCTGCGCGTACTGACGCAGGAAGTGGCGGGCGAGGTGGAGCACGTCGCCGCCGCGCTCGCGGAGGGGCGGCACGTCGATCTTCACGACGTTGATCCGGTAAAAGAGGTCCTCGCGGAAGCGGCGCTCGTACACCTCGTCCTCGAGCACGCGGTTCGTCGCGGTGAGGACGCGCGCGTCGAAGGGCGTCTCCTTGTTCGAGCCGACCGGGCGCACCTTGCGCTCCTGCAGCGAGCGAAGGAGCTTCGGCTGCACCTCGAGCGGGAGCTCGCCGATCTCGTCGAGGAAGAGCGTTCCGCCGCTGGCCTGGAGGAAGAGCCCCATGCGCTGCTGCTTCGCGTCGGTGAAGGCGCCGCGCTCGTGCCCGAAGAGCTCGCTCTCGAGCAGGTTCGCCGGGATCGACGCGCAGTTGATGGCGACGAACGGCCCGTCCTTGCGGCGGCTCCGGTCGTGGATCGCCTTTGCGATGAGCTCCTTGCCCGTGCCGGTCTCGCCGTGGATGAGGACGCCGGCGTCCGAGTCGGCAACGCGGCTGACGAGGCCGAAGACGCGGCGCATCGTGGAGCTCATGCCGACCACGTTCTCGAGCGCTGCATCCTCGAGCGGCGCGTTCGAGCGAAGCCGCTTCACCTCGTCCTCGAGGCCGCGATGCTCGACGGCGCGCGAGACGGTGACCATCAGCATCTTCGGGTCGACCGGCTTCGTCACGAAGTCGTAAGCGCCGACGCGGATCGCGCCGATCGCGCTCTCGATCGTGCCCTGACCGGTGATGACGACGACGGGCACGTTGGGCCGCGTGCCGAGGACGCGCTCGCAGAGCTCGAGCCCGCCCATCTCGGGCATGCTGAGGTCGGTCAGCACGAGGTCGAAGTCGTGCGCGCCGACGAGCTCGAGCGCGTGGCTGGCCGACGTGCTCGTCGTGACCTTGAAGCCCTCCCGCTGGAGCACCATCTCGAGGAGCTCACACGTCTCCTGCTCGTCGTCCACCACCAGGATGTGCCTGTCTGTCATGGCGGAGCTAGTGATTGCAGATTGCATGCCCACCGCAGATACGTGGGGCATCGCCGACGATTGCCCATTCCGCGGGGTTTTTTGTCACGCGCTGAGGCAGCGAGGTACGTGATGACACAATCACCGAGCGCCCAGTGCGGATACCACTCCCGCAAGCACCGCCGGAGCCGTCGGTCCGAGCGTCCGCATCGCGTACACGAACGCGTGGTTCACGATCCCGACCGTGAGGAACGTCTTGCGATGCGCGGCGGTCTGCGCGGCGAGGACGCCGACGCGCACGCCGGGCTCGAGCGCAGCCCCGCGGCTGTCCTCGAGCGTCGCGACATCGAGCGCGGCTTGCCGGCCGAGGACATCGTCACACGCGAACACGAGCCCGCGGTAGTCGAGGAACGTGACCGGGATCGAGGGCGCCGCCGCGTGCGCGAGGACATCCTGGATGGCCGCGGCGGCGCCGCAGGAACGCGTCTTCCCGCACTCGACGCCCCAGTGCTCCTTGAGGAGCCCGACGAAATTCGGCTCGAGGGCCTCGTCGCCGCGCACGCACGCGAGGTAGTGCTGCTGCGTCACGAGCTTGAGGTGCAACGCGAGCACGAGCAGCGCGAGAGGCTCGGCGGTGGTCAGCGCCTGGGCGAGGTCGAGCGGCGGCGGCACGAGGCGCGGCGTCACGGGAAAGGAGTCGGACAGCGCGGTCTCGAAGCCGTGGAGGAGCTCGTGGTGGTCGAAGCTGTCGCCGCGGAGAAGGGGCCCGAGGACCTCGGCGCTCGCCGCGTCCTGCGCGGTGCGCTGCCGAGCAGCGTTGGCGAGCGCGTCCTCGAACACGTCGAACAGGTGCAGGTAGCTGCAGGCGCGGATCTGGTTGAGCCGCCGCCGGTCGGCCTGACCGAGCGCACGCACCGTCGTCAGGCCCGCGAGGGCCTCGGGCATGAAGCACCGATTCATGTCGAGGAGCATGACGAGCGAACGTGCTGCATCCGGCACGCCATCGTGTCCCCGGTCCATCGCCGATCGCGGCGCGGCTGGGCTCCGGGTGGACGGCGCGGGTTCCGGTGCGAGCTGTAGTCCTGTTCAGGAGCGTGCGGGGCCGCTAGCCTTTCACGCACGTGGCTTCGATCGCGCCGGTCGCGCTCTCCGAAGGGCAAACCATTGCCGGCAAGTACTTGCTGGTGCGTCGCCTCGGCGAGGGTGGGATGTGCGTCGTCTACGAGGCGGAGCACGTCAACCTGCGACAGAACCTCGCGCTGAAGGTGCTCCGTCCGGAGCTCGCCGGTGACAAGGACTGCGTCACGCGGTTCGAGCGCGAGGCGCGCGCGGCCGCGCAGCTACGCAGCCTCAACGTCGCAAAGGTCTACGACGTCGACTATCTCCCCACCGGCGAGCCCTACATCACGATGGAGCTGCTGGTCGGCCACGACCTCGGCCACGAGCTCCATGACGCGGGGCGGCTGCCGATCGAGCTCGCGGTCGACTACGTGCGCCAGGCCTGCACCGGGATCGCCGAGGCGCACGCGCTCGGGATCGTCCATCGCGACCTCAAGCCGGAGAACCTGTTCCTGACGGAGCTCGGCGAGCTCACCGACCGGCGCCTCCTCAAGATCCTCGACTTCGGCATCGCGAAGTCGATGCTTCCCGACAGCGCCCGGCGGCTGACGGCGCCGGACGCGGTGTTCGGCACCGTCGACTACATGTCGCCCGAGCAGATCCGCTCCGCCTCGGCGGTCGACCACCGCTCGGATCTCTGGTCGCTCGGAGTGATCCTCTACGAGCTGCTGACCGGTCAGACGCCCTACAAGGGCGACGCGCGGTCGGTCATCGCGCAGATCGTGACCGATCCGGTCCCCTCGCCTTCGCTCATCGTTCCGTCGATCCCGCCGTCGCTCGCCGACGCGGTGATGCGCGCGCTCGAGAAGGATCCGGCGCGCCGGTTCCAGAGCGCCGAGGAGATGCGGGACGCCCTCCGCGGCTACGGCGAGTTCGAGCCGATCACGTCGGTCATCGCGCGGCTGCCGCCCCAGTCGGTCCCGCGTCGATCGGCGCGACCCGCTCCGCCCGGGCCAGGCTCGAGCGGCTCGAAGAATGCGGTCACGCGCGACGCACGCACCCACGGCTCGTGGGAGACGAGGAGCGAGCGGCGGACCTGGGGGCGTGGGCGCTCCGTCCTGGCAGGGATCGCCCTCGTCGCCGGCGCGGCCGTCGCCGGCCTCGTCTACGTCCGGACCTCGACGCGCGACCCCGCGGGTCCTCACGGAGCCGCGGCGCCCTCGTCCATGACGACGCCCTCCCTCGCGACGTCCGCGTCGCCGCTCGCATCGAGCGACAACGCGGGCCCCGTGCCGCCCGCGGTCAGGGCCGATGTGCTCGGCGACGCGGACGCGGAAGCCGGCCCGCCGAACAGCGCGAACAGCGCGGCCACCGCAGCCACTGCGAAGACGCCGCGAAGGCGCGTCCCGCCGCCGAAGACCTCGGTGCCGCCGCCGGTGACCGCCGCCCCCGCTGCACCGCCCAGCGCGCCGCCCTCCGGACCGCGGCTCCCGAGGCATCTATGAGGAGCAGCGGCTTCGTCCCGCGCGCGCTTGCCATCCTGCTCCTCCTCGTCATGGTGCTCGCGACGGCCCCGCGCTCCGCATCCGCGCAGGGCGCGACGTCGGCAAGGCCGGCGCCGGCCACGAGCAACGCGGCCCGCAAGGAGGAGGCGACGCGCCTGAAGTCCGCCGCCGACCTCCTCATGGACCAGGACCGGTATGCCGACGCGCTCGCCCTCTACGAACGCGCCTACGAGCTGTCCGAGGATCCCGCGATTCTCTACAACGAGGGCCGCGCCTACGAGGCGCTCGGCGATTACTCGAAGGCGCTCGAGAGGCTCGAGGCGTTCGAGCGCGAGGCGCCGGCGCAGGTGCGCGTCCGCGTTCCCGGGCTCCACGAGCTGATGGCCGACCTCCGTGGGCGCATGGCAACGCTCGTCGTGCGCACCAGCGCGCCGAACGCCCGCCTCCTCCTCCGCCAGAAGGACGAGGGGCCGGTCGGAGGCGAGCGACGGCTCCCGACGCGCGCCGGACCGGCCAGCGTGGAGGTCGTGGCGGACGGGTACGAGACCTTCCGGCGTGACGTCGACCTCGCGGCGGGCACCACGCTCACCGTGGACGCGAACCTCGTCATGAAGAAGCGCGATCCGCTCGTCGTGATCCGGACGACGCCGAGCGCCGACATCCTCTTCGACGGTCGCGCGCTCGGCCGCGCGCCGCTCCAGCTGCACGCGGCCCCGGGCTCGCACGACCTCGTGGCGACGGCCGAGGGGTACCGCGACGAGCACGTCGCGATGGGGCTGGCGCTCGGTGATCGCCGCGAGCTGGATCTCGAGCTGCAGAAGAAGCCCGGCATCCTCGCCCGCTGGTGGTTCTGGACCGCGGTCGGCGCCGTCGTGGTGGGCGGCGCGACCACCGCCTTCGTCCTCACCCGGGAGCGACCTCACTCCACCGGTACGTTCTCGAGCGGCAGCATCGCCGCGCCCTGAGCGGTCACTTCCACTTCTCGCACCCGTTCGCGAGGCCGGAGGTGCACGTGCCCTTGTTCGTGGGACAAGCCGCGTTGCCGCCGCTGCTCGGGTCGCAGTGCAGCACGCACGAGTCGCTCGCGCACGAGAGCGTGGCGGTGCGACACGCGCGGTCTCCGTCGCAGTCGAGGCTCGCGCTCTTCGTGCCCTTCAGCGCGAGGGTGCCGCTCGCATTGCAGCTGTCGTTGCCGTCGCACGTGACGTCGCACGTCTCCGCGTTGCACGCGAGCGAGGTGCAGGCGCTGGCCGCGCCCGAGCAGCGGATCCGGCAGCTTGCCGACGTCGTGCACGTGACGGACTTGCACGCGCCGCCGGTCGGACACGCGACGTCGCACGGCAACGTGGGCGCGCAGACCGAGCCCGCGGCATTGCAGTCGACCTTCGAGCAGTCGACCGTGCAGACGCCAGCCGCGCACGTCCCGCGACAGCCCGTGCAGGGATCCACCGCGCCGTCCGGCGTCGGCCCGGCGTCGAAGAACGGTGAGGGCACGACGCCCGCCTCGAACCGCGGCGCGTCGCTCGTGCCGCCGTCGTCGAGGACGTCCCCGGCGCCGACGCACGTACCGTCCTCGCACGTGGTGCCGCTCGGGCACTCGCGGTTGAGGCACGCGAGGGTGAGCCGCACGGTGACGCGCTGGCTGACGTGAGGGACGAACCGGAGCATGCGCCGATGGACGATGCACCCCGCGTAGGAGGGCGGATCGCAGCGGTCCGGCGCGACCTCGACGCCGCCGAGGACCTTGATGGCGACCTCCGCGTCCTTGTCGCCGCTCGGGTAGATCGTGAGCGTGCCGATCCCGGTCGCCGTCTCGCAGCCATCCTTGAACGAGGCCGGACGACGGGCCTCGATGTCGGCGGCGGTCCCCACCGCGATCCCGGTCGACTGGATGCTCTCCGCGTGACCCGAGCCGGGGCACGCATCGGTGAAGACCTCCAGGACGATCTGCGTCGGGTCGGCGCAGCTGCTCGCCAGGACGAGGACGCCGACCGCGCCGGACGCGAGTCCAGCGAGAGCGAGCGCGCGCAGCCGGGCCATCTCTGGATGATAGACGAAGCCGAGCTTCCTATCGTCGCGTGGGAGATTGACCTCGTCTATTCTGCCCGGATGCCCACGGCGGGGTCGCGCGTCCCCACACCAGGCTTGCCGGTCGCGGGCGATGTCCTCGGTGGCAAGTACGAGATCGTTCGCCTCCTCGGCGAAGGGGGCATGGCGTCGGTCTTCGAGGCGAGCCACAAGCGGCTGGAGCAGCGGGTCGCGATCAAGCTCCTCTGCCCCGAGCTCGCCTCCGACGCGGAGCTCGTTGCCCGCTTCGAGCGCGAGGCCCGCGCGATGGGCAAGCTCACGACGAAGCACGTCGTCCGGGTCATCGACGTCGAGGAGACGCCCGCCGGGCTCCCCTACATGGTGATGGAGCTGCTGAGCGGCCGTGACCTCGATGCCGAGATCCAGGCCCGCAAGCGTCTGCCGCTCGGCGAGGCGGTCGACATCATCCTCCAGGCCTGCAGCGGGATGCTCGAGGCGCACGCCGAAGGCATCGTGCACCGCGACCTGAAGCCGGCGAACCTGTTCCTCACCGAGGACCGGGACACGAAGGACCGGGTCGTGAAGATCCTCGATTTCGGGATCTCGAAGGTCGGCGGCGAGGACATGAAGCTGACCAGCGCGGGGGCGGTCATGGGCACGGTGCTCTACATGTCCCCCGAGCAGGTCCGCGGCGAGTCGAACGTCGACGAGCAGGCCGACGTCTGGTCGCTCGGGGTGATCCTCTACGAGCTCCTCGCGGGGCGCGCGCCGTTCGACGGAAGCTCGCAGCAGATCGCGACGCAGATCGTCTCCCAGGACGCGCCGGAGCTCCGCACCCACGTGAGCGTTCCGGAGGACGTCGCGTTCGGTGTGCGCCGCATGCTCGAGCGCGATCGCAGCAGGCGCTTCCGGTCCCTGTCGGAGGTCATCGCGACGCTCGCGCCGTTCGCCTTGCCGGGCAGTCTCGGCGCCGACATCGCGCGCCAGCAGGCGATCGCGGCGGCCGGCGCCACCGGGACTCGCGGGAAGACCGTGGTGCTGGCTGCGAAGCACACGGTGCAGATGGGCGGGCCGGTGAACGCGAGGCCCGTGGATCGTTCGCCGTCCTACGACGGTCATTCGACCACGCGCGCGGTCCTCGGAAGCGCGCACCCGCCGGCCGCCCGCAGGAGCGCGCCCGTGGCGAGCCTCCCCACGCCGCGAGTCGAGCCGGGCGACCCCGCCGCGAAGCAGAGCCGCACCTTCTTCGGTGTGGCAGTCGTGATCGCGCTGCTCGGGGCCATCGGCGTCGTGCTGATCATCCTCGTGCTCGTTCGCCGATGAGCGCGACGGGGCACCCCGCCGCCGACGCTGGCGCGCACCGTGCTAGCTGGACGGCGTGATCGTGCGCCTCGAGGTCCTCGTCCCCGTCGTTGGCTTGCTCGCGTGCTTCGCGACGGACGCGCGCGCCCAGGGCGGGGCCGCGCCCGGGAGCGATCTCGACCGCGCGCGCGCGCTCTACGTGGAGGCCGGCGAGCTCGAACAGAAGGGTCAGTGGGGCCCCGCCGAGGAGCGGCTCCGCTCCGCCATCCGGATCCGCGAGACGCCCAACCTGCGGTACGCGCTGGCCTGGGCGGTGGAGAACCAGGACCACCTCGTCGAGGCCCGCACCGAGTACGAGCTCGCCCTGCGCCTCGCGCAGCGCAGCCAGAACGACGAGGTCAGCCGGCTCGCCATGCAGCGCCTCACGGAGGTCGATCGCAACACGCCGCTGCTGCAGGTCCGGGTGAAGGGCACCGCGCGGTCCGACATGCGCGTGCTCGTCGACGGACGAGAGGTACCGATCCGTGGGGACGCCGGGACCGCCCCGGTCGACCCCGGATCGCACCTCGTGCGGGTCGAGACCGGCGCGGGCTCCAAGGAGGAGACGGTCGTCTTCGCCCGGGGCGGGCTCCGCGTCGTCGAGGTCGAGGGAGGCGGCGCCGCCGGCATCTCCCTCGGCGGGTCCGCGGACACCCCGGAGCCGAAGCGATCGTCGGTGCCGTGGGTCTTCCTCGGCGGGGGCGCCGCGCTGGTCGCCACGAGCGCGGTCCTCTTCGGCGCGTCGGCCGGCGACGCCTCGAAGCGCGACGAAAAGCAGGCGCAGTGGTGCACCGAGACGGCCTGCGCCGGCTCGACGGCGACCCTGCCCGAGACCACCGCCGCCACGACCTACCGGCGCGAGGCCACCGACGCTGCGTCACGCGGCAACACGAAGCAGGCGATCGGCGCCGTGGTCGGCGGCGTCGGCGTCGTGGGCCTCGGCGTGGGCGTCTACCTGCTCGTCACGCGTGACGGCAAGGAGGCGAAGGAGCCGCCGCGGAGCGCCCGCGCCGCGCGCGTTTCGTTCGACGCGTTCGACGCGGCGCCGCTGCCCGGCGGCGGCCACGCCGCGGCGTCGTTCACGTTCTAGGCGGCCACGCTTCGAGCCGGCGTGAGCGCCCGCTCACAGCCGGGGCGCTCAGAAGCCCGGGTTCGAGAGGCCGCCGTGCACGCCGCCGGCGGAGACGAGCCGCTTGTCGGCAGGCCGCGTGGCGGTGGCGGGCGGCGGGGACCGGCGGCCATCGGCGGAAGCAGAGACAGACGGCGCCGCCGCGAGGGCGGGCACGAGCGGCCGCGCAACGAGCGGCTTGCCTGCGAGAGGCGCAGCCAGCGGCGTCGGCTCGGGACGCGCGGCGAGGTCGGCCTTCACCATGGCAGCGTTGACCACGGGAGTCTGGGTCGGCTCGGAGGCTTCCGCGGGCGCAGCCGCGTTCTCGGCCGCCTCCGCGCGCGCGGGCGCGACCACCGCGTTGACGACGGTGCTCAGAGCCTCGGCCGGGATGGGCTGCGCGGCGAGCGCCGCATCCGCCGTTCCGTGACCGGCGGGCGCGAGGATGCGCGCGCCCATGGTCAGGGTCGCGACGCCGACCGCGGCCGCCGCGGCGAGAGCCATGACCGACCGGAACCGGCGACGAACCGGCAGCTCGATGATGCCCACAGCGGGCGGCACCGTGCGATCGGACCGCGACTCGAACGGGAGGCGCGCCGCGAACGGGTCGCTCTCGAACTCACGCGCCGGCGTGGCGACCGAGCTCAGCGGCGAATGAGCGCTCGCGACGAAGCGGCTCTGCGCCCTGCGGAGGCCCGGGTCGAGCGTCATCGCCCGACCGACCGTCGCCATCAGCGCGTCGGGGACGCTCGCGATCTTCTTGCGGACCGCGGTGACGACCGCCTCGTCGTCCTTGCCGTCGGCGAAGGGCGCGAGCGCCGCGACGAGCTCGTGAACGTCCTGGTACCGGTCGGCGGCGTTCTTCGCGAGCGCCTTCATGAGCACCGCGACGAACGCCTCGTCGAGGTCGGGACGCACGATGCGCGGGTCCGGCACCGCGTCGGCAGCGATCGCCGCAATCACGGCCGAAGCCGACGGGTCCGGGAACGGCGTCGTCCCGCAGACGAGCTCGTAGAGCGAGATGCCGAGCGACCACACGTCGGAGCGCGCGTCGACGTCCTTCGCGCAGCGAACCTGCTCGGGCGACATGTACTGGGGCGTCCCGAGCGGGATGAGCGCCTGCGTGATCGACGCGTCGGTCGACTTGACGTGCTTGGCGATGCCGAAGTCGAGCACCTTCACCATCGCGCGTCCCTCGACCTCGGCGAGGAAGAGGTTCGACGGCTTGATGTCGCGGTGGATGATCCCGAGACGGTGCGCCTCGGCGATCGCGTCGCAGGCCTCGATGAGCCAGCGAACCGCGCGCGAGACCGGCTGCGGGCCGTCGCGCTCGATGACGTTGCCGAGATCGCGCCCCGTGAGGAGCTCCATCACGATGAACGGCGTGCCGTCCTCGAGGAGGTCGATGTCGAAGACGCGGATGGCGTGCTCGCTGGAGAGCGACCCGCAGGCGCGAGCCTCGCGCTCGAAGCGCTGGACCAGCTCGGGGTACTCGCGAAGGGAGGAGCCGAGGACCTTGATCGCGACGCGCTGACCGAGGCGGATGTGGCGCGCCTCGAAGACGGTGCCCATCCCACCTTGTCCGATGACGCGCTCGACGGCGTACTTCCCGGCGAACGGCTCGTGCTCGTCGAACCAGGCCTGCTCTTCGTTCGCGTTGGAAGCACTCATCGCCACGGCGCCCTCCTATACAAGTCGCGGGCCGATCTCCTCACGGGTTGCTGCCTACATGCAGCAACGCGACATCGAGCCGCACACGCTGAAGACCCCTTTCGTGACCTCGCGACTTCCTTGGGTACTCGGCCGGGTGCGTGAGCGATGACGCGCTGGTCGAGGGAACGACCAGCGGCGAGCCAGCCTTCAGGACGCGATGCAAGGTTGCCACAAGGTGCACGACGATCCCGCGGGATCGCTCACTTCTTCGGCGTTGCGCACCTTTGCTCACGTCAGCGGCAGTGACCGCTTTCCGGCGCCGGCTCCCGTGAGTGACTCGAAGAAGTCGTTGCCCTTGTCGTCGACGACGATGAACGCCGGGAAGTCGACGACCTCGATCTTCCACACCGCCTCCATGCCGAGCTCCGGGTACTCGAGCACCTCGACCTTCTTGATGCAGTCCTGCGCGAGGCGCGCCGCGGGCCCGCCGATCGATCCGAGATAGAAGCCGCCGTGCGCCTTGCACGCGGCGGTGACCTGCGGGGAGCGATTGCCCTTGGCGAGCATGACCATGCTGCCGCCCGCCGCCTGGAACGCGTCGACGTACGCATCCATGCGGCCCGCGGTCGTCGGGCCGAACGAGCCCGAGGCCATCCCCTCCGGTGTCTTCGCGGGGCCCGCGTAGTAGACCGCGAAGTCCTTCAGGTACTGCGGAAGCCCGGCGCCCGAGTCGAGGCGCTCCTTGAGCTTCGCGTGCGCGATGTCGCGCGCGACGATCATCGGACCGGTGAGCGCGAGCCGCGTCTTGATCGGATACTTCGAGAGCAGCGCGCGGACCTCGCTCATCGGACGCGAGAGATCGATCTTCACGACCTCGCCCTCGAGCTCCTGCGCGTGCAGCTCGGGCAAGTACTTCGCCGGGTCGTGCTCGAGGTCCTCGAGGAACACGCCGTCCTTCGTGATCTTGCCGAGCACCTGACGATCGGCGGAGCACGAGACCGCGATGCCGACCGGACACGACGCACCGTGGCGCGGGAGGCGGATGACCCGGACGTCGTGGCAGAAGTACTTGCCGCCGAACTGCGCGCCGATGCCGGTCTTCTGCGCGAGCTCGAGGATCTTCCCCTCGAGCTCGACGTCGCGGAAGCCGCGCCCGAGATCGTTGCCGCTCGTCGGGAGCGTGTCGAGGTAACGCGCCGACGCGAGCTTCGCCGTCTTCAGCGTGTGCTCGGCGGACATGCCGCCGATCACGATGGCAAGGTGGTACGGCGGACAGGCCGCGGTGCCGAGCCCCTTCAGCTTCGCCTCCACGAACGCGAGCAGGCTCTGCGGGTTCAGGAGCGCCTTGGTCTCCTGGTAGAGATAGCTCTTGTTGGCGGAGCCGCCGCCCTTCGCCATGAAGAGGAGCTTGTAGGCGTCGCCGTCGACCGAGAAGATCTCGATCTGCGCGGGCAGGTTCGAGCCCGTGTTCTTCTCCTTGTACATGTCGAGCGGCGCCATCTGCGAATAGCGGAGGTTGCTCGTCTGGTACGTGTCGAAGATGCCGCGCGCGAGGGCCGCCTCGTCGCCGCCGCCCGTGACGACGTACTGGCCCTTCTTGCCCATCACGATCGCGGTGCCGGTGTCCTGGCACATCGGCAGCACCCCGCCCGCGGCGATGTTCGCGTTCTTGAGGAGATCGAGCGCGACGAACCGGTCGTTCGGCGAGGCCTCGGGGTCGTCCATGATCTTGCGCAGCTGCGAGAGATGGCCGGGCCGGAGCAGGTGGGCGATGTCGCGCATCGCGTGCCTGGCGAGGAGCGTCAGGGCCGCGGGCTCGACCGTGAGGAACGTCTTGCCGTTCGCCTCGAACGTCGCGACGTGATCCTTCGTGAGCAGCCGGTACGGCGTCTCGTCGTGGCCGAGGGGAAGCACATCCTGATACTCGAACGCCGCGGCTGTCATGTGCGGCGCAGCATAGTCCGGCGCCGCGGAAGGGGCGAGGCGCCGCGCGGCGAGCGCCGGGCTTCTTGCTCCCCGGGGTCCGCGTGTATCGTCCTCCGCATGACCTCGGTACGACTTCTCGGCCTCGCGCTCGTCACCGCCGCAACCCTCGCCGCGCTCGGCGCGTGCGGGAGTGACGAAGCGCCCGGGGTGGGTCCCGACGGCGGCACGAGCAGCGGCGACGGCGGCGGCGGAGGCGACGCTGGCGTGCCACCGACGCGCGCCGAGTTCGGCCTCGACGTCCGCCCGAGCAACGCGACGTGCAGGTCGCCGGAGCGGCCGCCGAGCACCGCGCCCGTGAAGTGGGACCGCGTGTTCGCGGGGGCGACGCTGAACCAGCCCATCATGATCGCGCAGATCCCCGGCGACAGCTCGCGCTGGTTCGTGGCGCAGCGCGGGGGCAGCATCGTCTCGTTCCCGACCGCCAACCCGGCGCAGGTCACGACGGTGCTCCCGAGCCTCGGGGCGATCGCGAGCCGGCCGGGCGTGCCACCGACGACGGTCGACACCGACGGTGAGGGCGGGCTCCTCGGGTTCGCGTTCCACCCGAAGTTCGCGCAGAACGGCAAGCTCTACGTGACGTGGACGATGAAGGGCGGCGGCCCGGTCGGCATGGAATCCACGGTCGGCGTGCTCCACAGCCCCGACAACGGGGCGAGCTTCGACTCGTACAAGACGGTCGTCGAGCCCTTCCCCCAGCCCTTCACGAACCACGACGGCGGCGGCATCACGTTCGGCAAGGACGGCCTCCTCTACCTCTCGTTCGGCGACGGCGGGGACGGTGACGACACCGCGCACCACGGCCAGAACAAGGACACGATGTTCGCCAAGATCCTGCGCATCGACGTCGACAACGTCGACTCCGGCAAGGGCTACGGGATCCCCGCGACGAACCCGTTCAAGAACGGCGGCGGCGAGCCGGCCACCTTCGCCTACGGGTTCCGCAACCCCTTCCGCTTCTCCATCGATCGCGAGTCGAACGAGGTGTGGGTCGGCGACGTGGGCCAGAACCGCTTCGAGGAGATCGACGCGAAGGTGAAGAACGGCGGCAACTACGGCTGGCCGTGCCGCGAGGGCCTGCACGACTCCGCGAACGCCACCGACACGGGCAAGTGTCCGGGCGGCACGGGCACGCCGACCATCGATCCCATCGCCGAGTACGAGCACGCCGCGCCCCTCGGCACCGCGCTCGCGATCACGGGCGGCGTCGTCTATCGCGGCAAGGCGATCCCCGACTTCGTGGGCTCCTACGTCTACGCCGACGAGGTGAAGGGCGCGATGTTCACGCTGTCGCTCGATCCGTCGACCGGCGCGGCGAAGACCGAGCAGCTCGCCGACGCGCCCGCGCTCACGTGGGTCGACTTCGCGGAGGACAACGACGGCGAGGTCTACGCGGTCGCCCTCGTGCAGGGTCAGATCTACAAGCTGAACGCGGCGGCGCCCGCCACCGCCTCGACGTTCCCGGACCGCCTCTCGAAGACGGGCTGCTTCGACGCTGCCGATCCCAAGAAGCCCGCGCCCGGCCTCGTGCCCTACGGGGTGAGCTCGCCGTTGTGGAGCGACGGCGCCGCCAAGGATCGCTGGCTCGCCCTGCCGGACGGCAAGACGATCACCGTCGACCCGGCGAGCGGCGACTTCGACTTCCCGAACGGCACGGTGCTCCTCAAGACGTTCTCGCTCGGCGGCAAGCCCATCGAGACGCGCATGTTCACGCGCCACGAGGACGGCGGGTGGGCGGGCTACACGTACGAGTGGCTCGACGACGGCAGCGACGCCGTGTTCCTGAAGTCGAGCAAGGTGAAGACGATCGGCGCCCAGACGTGGTCGTACCCGAGCCGCAGCGACTGCGTGAACTGCCACAACGAGGCCTCGGGCCGATCGCTCGGCCTCGAGCTCGGGCAGCAGAACAGCGACTACGTCTATGCGTCGACGAACCGCGTCGCCAACCAGCTGAAGACGCTCGACCACATCGGTCTGTTCGACAAGCCGCTCCCGCTGCCGGTCGACCAGCTCGTCGCGTTCCCCGATCCCACGGGCACGGCGGGCACGCCCGAGACGCGGGCGCGCGCGTACCTGCACGCGAACTGCTCGAACTGCCACCGTCCGGACGGCGGCGGTCGCGGGAACATGGACCTGCGGTTCGGCACCGGCGTGCCCGACACGAAGACGTGCAACGTGACCAACGAGGCCGGCAACGTGAACGGCGCCTCGAAGCTCCTCGTCCCGGGCCATCCCGAGCAGTCGCTGGTCTCCGTCCGCCCCCACTCACCGGCCGCCAACCGCATGCCGCCCCTCGCCTCGAGCGTCGTCGACAACGGCGGCATGAAGGTCGTCGACGAGTGGATCACTTCGCTCACCAAGTGCCCGTGAGCGACTTCGCGGCGACCGGCCGGGATGCTAAGGAGCGCCCATGACCGACGGTCGACGCACGCTCTACCCGGACCTCGAACCGTTTCACGTCGGGCGCCTCAAGGTGTCCGACGTCCACGAGCTCTACTTCGAGGAGAGCGGCAACCCGAACGGCAAGCCGGTGGTCTTCCTGCACGGTGGTCCCGGCGGCGGGACCGAGCCGAAGCACCGGCGCTACTTCGATCCTTCCGTCTACCGGATCGTGCTCTTCGATCAGCGCGGCTGCGGACGGAGCACGCCCTTCGCGTCGATCGACGAGAACACGACGTGGGACCTCGTCGCCGACATCGAGACGCTCCGCAAGGAGCTCGGCATCCAGAAGTGGCAGGTCTTCGGCGGCTCCTGGGGCTCGACGCTCGCCCTCGCCTACGCCGAGACGCACCCCGAGCGCGTCACCGAGCTCGTGCTCCGCGGCATCTTCATGCTGCGCGAGCCGGAGCTCCGCTGGTTCTACCAGGAAGGCGCGAGCTTCATCTATCCCGACGCCTGGGAGCCCTTCTGGAACCACATCCCGGAGGCCGAGCGCGGCGACATGCTGCGTGCATACTACAAGCGTCTCGTCGATCCCGATCCGCGCGTCCGTAGCGCGGCGGCGAAGGTGTGGAGCGTCTGGGAGGGGAGCACGAGCTGCCTCGTCCCCAACACCGACCTCATCGCGCGCACCGGGGGCGACGACTTCTCGCTCGCCTTCGCCCGCATCGAATGCCACTACTTCGTGAACGACGGCTGGCTCACCGGCGGCCGCGAGCTGCTCGCTCCGGCCAACGTCGCGAAGCTGCGCAACATCCCGGGCGTCATCGTGCAGGGCCGCTACGACGTCGTGTGTCCGGCGAAGAGCGCGTGGGACCTCCATCGCGCCTGGCCCGAGGCGACGCTCAAGATGGTGCCCGACGCCGGCCATGCTGCGAGCGAGCCGGGCATCGTCCACGAGCTGGTCAGCGCGACCGATCGCTTCCGGAGCTAGCCTCCGCTCAGCTCGTCGCCGGGTTCTTCGTCAGGAACCGGGTCCACAGCGAGTCGCGCCAGCACTGCGTCCACGTCTTGAACGTGTACGTGGTGTGGCTCCGGAGGGCGTTCCGGTTGACGTGCCAGTCGCGGATCTGGCTGCGCAGGCTCGCCTTCATGGCGGCGCCCACCCACACGACGTGGACGTGCCGGGCCTCGCTCGCCGGCCAGCCGTCGTGCCCGGGCTTCCGGTAGTAGGGCGCGAAGCCCACGCTCGTGAGCTGATCGAGGAACGCGGAGACCTCGGCGTCGGTCATCCCGAGGACGCTGAGATCGGTGGCGGCCGAGTAGGGGCGACCGCCGGCAACGCCGTCCTGGGCGTGGGTGCCGGAGGACGCGGCGGCGTTCCCGATCGTCTGCGTGATGCGTCCCGCCGTGACCTTCAGGTACGCGAGCGCGTTCGAGGCGTCGGGGTGCAGGCCGTACTTCAGGTACGGCGCGGAGGGCACCGCGGTGATGGCGCAGCTCCCCGGGGCCGGGGCGCACGCGTCGTTCTGCCCGGCATTGACGGAGCAGCCCGCGGCGCACTTCTCGACCACGGTGGGCGCGCCCGGACCCTCGCAGCGATAGAGCGTCTTCGAGCTCCCGGTCACCTTGTCGCCGCCGCAGTACAGGCCGCCCGGCACGCAGTCGCCGCCGCTCGGCTCGACCTCGGCGGGGTCCGGCTCGCCGACCGCCTCGCCCGCCGGCGGCAGACCAGGCAGCGGCTCGTGCTCGGCGTCGGGTCCCTCGGGCGCGAGGCCGAGGTCATCGTCGTCCTCGGTGTCGTCCGGAGGCGGCGAGCAGGCGGCGAGCGCGGTGACGAGCGCGGCGGAGACGAAGACGGAGGCGAGGCTCGCGAGGCGCATGCCTCGGCTGGAGCACGGCGCGTGCCCGCTTTCTCGCAGCAATCCGGCGCTTTCGCGACGTCGTAGCCCGCGCATCTAGCGGCTCCGAGGCGTCGCTCGCGCGGCTTCCGAGCCGCTCGCGCATTCCGCCGGCGCCGTCATGTTCCGCGGCGCGTCCTCGAGGTGCGAGCCTCTCCGGCGCGCCGGCCAGAAAGCCCGCGGCGGGTGCCGCTTCTTCCCTTCGCGGCGCTCACGCGGTAAACGCACGCCCGAGCCAATGTCCGAAGCCACGCCCCCGCAGGCCCCCGCCGGATCGTCCAACGAGCAGGCGCTCATCGACGTCCGCCGCGGCAAGGCCGCTCGTCTCCGCGCCCGGAACGAGAACCCGTTCGCCAACGACGTCGTCCCGCGCTCCGGCGGCAGGACCGTGGATCTCGCCGAGCTGCGCACGCTCGCCGCCAGCGGCAAGGACGCCGCCGGCAAGTTCGCCGAGGACAAGGTCAAGGCCGCGACCGCCGGACAGACGTTCCACGTGCGCGGGCGCGTCATCGCGTTCCGCTCGACGGGCGGCCTCTCGTTCCTCCGCCTCCGCGACCGCACCGGCGAGCTGCAGCTGCTGGTCTCGGAGGCGATCATCGGCGCCGGGTACGCGGCCCTCGACGACCTCGACATCGGTGACATCGTCGAGGCCGAGGGCACCCTCACCGCCTCCAAGCGCGGCGAGCTCTCGATCGAGCCGTCACGCGTGCGCATGCTGACGAAGTCCCTGCGGCCGCCGCCCGAGAAGTGGCACGGCCTCACCGACACCGAGACGCGCTATCGCCAGCGCTACGTCGACCTCGTCGCCAACCCGGGCGTCGCCGACGTGTTCCGCGCGCGCAGCTACATCGTCCGCGCGACGCGCAAGCTCCTCGACGACCAGGGCTTCCTCGAGGTCGAGACGCCGACGCTTGCGCCGCTCGTCGGCGGCGCCGTCGCCCGCCCGTTCGAGACGCACCACAACGCGCTCGACATGCACCTCTTCATGCGGATCGCGCCGGAGCTGTACCTGAAGCGCCTCCTCGTGGGCGGCCTCGATCGCGTGTACGAGATCGGCCGCTCGTACCGCAACGAGGGCATCTCGACCCGCCACAATCCCGAGTTCACGATGCTCGAGTACTACTGGGCGTACGTGACATACGACCACCTCCTCGACTTCACGGAGACGATGCTGCGCGGCATCGACGCCGAGCTCGCACGCGTGATGCCCGAGGCGCAGGCGAAGTGGAAGGCCGAGCGCCCGTTCACGATCGACGAGCCGTTCGCGCGCGTGCCGATGGGAAAGGCCGTCGAGGACGCCGCGCGGAAGACGCAGATCGGCGCGTGGGCCTCGGCCATGGAGGGCAAGGGCGCCGCCGGCCTCCTCGCGCTCCTCGGCTCGGACTTCGGCGAGCACATCAAGGAGTGGGCGAAGTCTTCGCCGCGCGCGAAGGGCCTCGACTGGGGCAACTTCCGCAAGGGCTGGATGAAGTGCGAGAACGACGGTGAGCGCCTGTTCGCCGCGTACGAGTACCTGTCGGAGCCGTTCCTCGTCGAGGACTACAAGTCGGCGGACGGCACGCGCACGCTGCCCGTCTTCATCATCGATTACCCGTTCGAGACCTCTCCCCTCGCGCGCCGGAATGACGCGAACCCGGGGCTGGTTGACCGCTTCGAGCTGTTCATCCACGGCCGCGAGCTCTGCAACGCGTTCAGCGAGCTCAACGACCCGGACGATCAGGCCGACCGCTTCCGCGAACAGGTGCGGAAGAAGGCGGGCGGCGCCGAGGAGACCATGGATTACGACGAGGACTACGTGCGCGCGCTCGAGTACGGCATGCCCCCGGCGGCCGGCTTCGGCATGGGCATCGACCGCCTGACGATGATGCTCACCAACGCCGCGTCGATCCGCGACGTCATCCTCTTCCCGCTCCTGCGGCCCGAGACCTGAGGGCGATGCGATCGCTGAGGATCGTCGCTGGCCTGCTCCTCCTCGCCGGCGGGGTCGCCGCCGAGTACGGCAGGGCCCCGTTCGGCCTCGAGGGCTGGGCCGCCGGCGGCGCCTCGGCGGGCGGGATGATCCTCATCGTGCTGGGGGTGCTCCTCGTGCTGTCGGGCCTGAACCGGGTCGAGCGACCCGCCTTCGATCCGCAGCCGCTCCTCGCCGATCGTCCGTGGTCGAACAGCGAGGAGCCCTGGTCGGTGGGCGAGGCGCTCGGGATGGCCACGTGGGTCTTCCGCAAGGCGGGCGGCAAGCTGGCGCTCCTCATGCTGCCGGTGCCGATCGCGGCCGCGCTCGCGGCGGCAGGAGCCACCGTGGCCATCGTCCTCGCGATGGGCGCCGGCGCCGCGCGCGGCGCT
This sequence comes from Labilithrix sp., assembly GCA_028287035.1. The sequence goes on from JAQBQL010000174.1 coordinate 74,805, forward strand.
CCGACGACGTTCCTGGGCTCCGGGACCACCGCGCCTGCCCCTTCGGCTCCATGGTGGATGAACGTGCTCGCCGGCCTCGGCGCGCAGCTCGTCACGGCGGTCGTGCTCTCGGTGGTCGCGGGGCCGATCATCAAGATCGTGCTCGCGGCGCTGCGCAAGGAGACCGTGGGGCTCGCCGACGGGTTCCCCGCCTTCCGCTACGCGCCGCGGCTCATCGGGTTCGGGTTGCCGTTCGCAATCGGCTGGGTCCTGACGTCGCCGCTCCTCACGCTGCCGGTCCTCCCGTTCGTGTTCACGCCGTACTTCATCGTCGACCAGGACCTCGGCCTGGTGGCGGCGCTGCGCAAGTCGTGGCGCACCGGCACGCACCACTTCGGCAAGGTGTGGCTCCTCTTCTTCGCGTTCCTCCCGCTCCGCCTCATCGGCGAGCTCACGTGGTTCGGCGTCGTCGTGTCGACGCCCATGGTCATCACCGCGATCGGCTACGGCTACCTCCGCATGACCGGGCGGCTCGGCATCCCGTACTTCCCGCCCGACGCGGGAAGCCGCTTCACGCGCGGCTTCCTGCGCGCCTCGCTGCTGCTCATCACCGCGGTGTTCGCCGGGCTCGTCTTCTACGTGATGCACCTGCCGCACATGCGCGGCTCCGCGTTCAACGTGCTCGAGGCGGCGCTCCGCGCGACCACCATCGTCACGCAGATCATCGTGGTCGTGCTGATGCTCGCCCTCATCCTGCCGTACGTGCTCGACCAGATGGAGGGCCGGCGCTTCACGACCTTCGTCGCGGCGCGCCACGTCCGCGCGCAGAAGAGCGGGTTTCTCACCGTCATCAGCCTGCTGTCGATCTGCGGCGTCGCCATCTCCTCGTGCGCCCTCTCGAGCGTGGTCAGCGTGATGGGCGGCTTCAGCCAGGATCTGCGCCGCAAGATCCTGGGCAGCGGCGCGCACGTCGTCGTCGACACCACCGCCGGCACCTCGTTCGAGGACTACGAGGACGCGCTCGCCCGCATCCGCAAGATCCAGGGCGTCGTCGGGGCAACCCCCGTGGTCCACGGCGAGGTCATGGCGTCGAGCGCCTCGAACCTCGCCGGCGTCGTGGTGACCGGCATCGAGCCGAGCAGCATCCACAGCGTCATCGACCTCGCCCAGAACGTCGAGGTCGGCAAGGTCGAGTACCTCGAGCACCCCGAGCTGCTCATGCGCCTTCCCCCGACGGAAGTCATCGGCCTCGGTCCGGGCGGCGAGCACTACTACAAGGGGGCCGAGCTGCCGGGCATGACCGAGGACATCGATCCCTCGGTGCGCGCCGTCCTGCTACCGACGAAGGCCGATCGCCCGGGCATCATCCTGGGCCGCGAGCTCGCGAAGACGCTCCACGTGTACGTGGGCGACGAGATGACCCTCGTGTCGCCGCTCGGCGATCTCGGCCCGATGGGCATCATGCCCCGCACGAAGAAGTTCCGCGTCGCCGCCATCTTCTACAGCGGCATGTACGAGTACGACGCGACCTTCGTTTACACGATGATGGACGTGGCGCAGGACTACTTCCAGACCGGCGGGAAGGTGAGCGCGCTGGAGGTGAAGGTCGACGATGCGGAGCGGGTCGAGCGCATCACGCCCCAGGTCACCGCCGCGGTGGCGCGGGACGATCTCCGCGTGCGTGACTGGCGCGAGATCAACAAGAACCTCTTCAGCGCGCTCAAGCTGGAACGCTTCGCGACCTTCATCATCCTGTCGCTCGCGATCCTCGTCGCGAGCTTCTGCATCATCTGCACCCTCCTCCTCATGGTCACCGAGAAGGGCAAGGAGATCGCGATCCTGAAGGCGATCGGCGCGACCGACGGATCGATCCTCCGCACCTTCATGATCGAGGGCATCATCATCGGCGGCATCGGGATGATCTTCGGTGTCGTCACGAGCCTCGCCTTCGCCACCGGCGTCGAGTGGTACGAGCTGAAGCTCGATCCCGACGTCTATTACATCGACAAGCTGCCGATCAGCGTGGGCGCCCTCGACTTCCTCGCGGTCGCTGCCGCGGCCCTCACGATCTGCGCGATTTCCACGCTGTACCCGGCCTACGCAGCCTCGAAGCTGCGCCCCGTGGACGGCCTCCGAGATGGATGAAATGAGCACCGACAAGAAGCCGCTGGTCGTCGCGAAGGACGTCAAGAAGTCGTTCCAGCACATGGGACGCACGCTCGAGGTCCTCCGCGGCATCGACCTCGTGATCGACGAAGGCGACATGGTCGGCGTCGTCGGTCAATCGGGCGCCGGCAAGTCGACGTTCCTCCACTGCATCGGCACGCTCGACCTGGTGAGCACGGGCTCGCTGAGCCTCGACGGCGAGGAGGTGACGACCATGTCGAGCGCGCGGCTCGCGGCGCTCCGCAACCGCACCATCGGCTTCGTCTTCCAGTTCCACCACCTCCTCCCCGAGTTCAACGCGCTCGAGAACGTGGTGATGCCCGGGATGATCCAGGGCCGTCCCGCGAAGGAGATGGACGAGCGCGCCAAGGCGCTCCTCGAGGAGGTCGGCCTGAAGGACCGCATGCTCCACCGGCCGGGCGAGCTGTCGGGCGGCGAGCAGCAGCGCGTCGCGCTCGCGCGCGCCCTGGTCCTCGAGCCGAAGCTGCTCCTCGCCGACGAGCCCACCGGAAACCTGGACTCGCGCACCAGCGAGGCGATGCACCAGCTCTTCTACAAGGTGAACGCGACGCGCGGGACGACCATCGTGATCGTCACGCACAACGCCGCGCTCGCCGCGGAGATGCCGCGCGTCGTCACGCTGCGCGACGGCCGCGTCGAGAAGGACGATCGCCGCGACGACGCCCGCAACTACCGCGAGCAGGCGCCGAAGACCGCCGAGCTCGCGGGCACCGGCAAGGTCTCGACCTGACGACGTGTCACAGGATGTCGAGCGGGTAGCCGCCGTCGGTGCACGTCCGCTGCGCGATCGACTTCCGGAGCTCGTCGTCGTTCTCGTCCATGGCAGCGACGTTCTCTGCCATCCGCCGCTTGGCGCTCGTGGCGAACACCGAGGCGAGATCGATCTCGCGCCGTGAGCCCTCCTCGCCGCGCCGCTCGATCGCGCGCGAGGTTCGCGTGATGACCGCCGCGAGCGCGTAGAGGTCGATGGCGAGATCGGCCACCCGCTTCTGCGTGTACTGCATCTCCGCGATGTTGTCGCCGTGGCGGCGGAGCACCTTGTCGACGCCCTTCGCGAGATGCGCGGTGTACTCCTCGAAGAGCACCGCCTCGCGCGCGAGCATCGGGTGCGCCTTCGTCATCCGCTCGCGTCCGAGCGCGGTGCGCGCCTTCTTGATCGCGAAGTCGCTGAGGAGCCCGAAGCCCTTGATGGGCTCGCGCATCGCCTTCGAGACCTCCTGGATCTCGCGGCCCGGCCCCTGCATCCCCGACAGGGCGATGAAGCAGCGCAGGATCTCGTTCGTGCCCTCGTAGATCATCGGGATGCGCGCGTCGCGGAGGAGGCGCTCCCACGGCTGCGACCGCATGTACGAGAGCGCGCCGGCGATCTGCGAGGCCTCGTTGGCGACCCGCCACAGCGTCTCGGAGCCGAAGACCTTGCCGATCGCGCTCTCGATCGAGACGTCGGTCGTGCCCGCGTCGACGAGGCCGGTGGTGAGGTAGGTGAGGCTCTCGAGCGCGAAGATGTCCGCGCTCATCTGGGCGATCTTGTCCCGCATCAGCCCGAACTCGGAGATGCTGCGGCCGAAGGCCTTCCGCTCGTTGACGCGGTCGATCGACATGCGGAGGAGGCGCTTCGCCTTGCCGATGCACGTCGCGGCGAGCGAGATGCGCGCGTGGCCGAGCACCGCGGTCGCCACCTTGAAGCCGCGGCCGACGTCGCCGAGCACCTGGTCGGCCGGGACGCGGACCTTGTCGAACACGAGGGCGGTGGTCGCTGCCGCGCGCACGCCGAGCTTCTCCTCGGCGGGGCCGCGCCGGACGCCGGGGCTACGCTCCACCAGAAAGGCCGTGAGCTTCGGCTTGGCGCCCTCGTCACGCGGCGACGTGCGGGCGAAGACCACGAAGAGATCCGCCTGGTCGCCGTTGGTGACCCAGGCCTTCTCGCCGGAGAGCACGTAGAGGTCGCCGTCCCGATCGGCCCGGGTCTGGATCGACGCGGCGTCGCTGCCCGCGCCCACCTCGGCGAGGGCGAACGCTCCGACGACCTCGCCCGACGCGAGGCGCGGCATGAAGCGGCTCTTGAGCTCGTCCGGAGCGAAGAGCGTGAGCGCGGTCACGGCGAGCGACCCGTGGGCGGAGAGCATCATCGCGAGGCTTCCGTCGACCGTCGCGACCTCCTGGAGGGCCCGGCAATAGCCGGTCATGTCGAGCCCCGCGCCGCCGTAGGCCTTCGGGACCGAGAGCCCGAAGAGCCCGAGCTCCTTCATCCCGGCCAGGATCTCCGGCGAAATCGCCTCTTCGCGGTCGAGGCGCGCCGAGTCGACGCTGCGGGCGGCGAAGCGACGGATCCCGTCGAGCACGGCGTGGAGCTCGTCTGCCGCGGGTCGGCTCGGCTCGGGATACGGGAAGATGGCCTGCTCGGCGACCACCCCGCCGAACAGGCTCTTCATGAACGAGTCGTCAGTCATCGACCTCGAAACGTACCAGGATGAATCCGGAGTGGGAAAAACAGCCCTCGCGAAGGCCCAGGAGGTTGCCCGTGGCGGTGGGTCTTGCTACGGCTGCAGAGGGTCTGCGGCCGCTGCGTCGCAGATCACGAGGTGTCGTGTGCCCACCCCTCCGAGCCGCCTGCAAACCTTCTCCGCCGTCCTGACCTCGAGCGCGCGCCGCCGCGGCGTCGCGATCATGGGCGTGTGCAACGTCACGCCGGATTCCTTCAGTGACGGCGGGCGTTTCCTGGGCCGTGAGGAGGCGAGGCAGCGGATCGACACGCTCATCGCCGAGGGCGCGGACATCGTCGACGTCGGTGGTGAGTCGACGCGCCCCGGGGCGGCGCCCGTCGACGCGCGGGAGCAGCTCGCGCGCGTGCTCGACGTGGTCCGGTACGCGGCGGACCGCGGGGTCTGCGTGTCGATCGACACGACGAGCCCGGTGGTCGCCGCGGCCTGCCTCGATGCGGGCGCCCACGTGGTGAACGACGTGTCTCTCCTCTCCGATCCCGAGCTCGCGAGCGTCACCGCCGGCAGCGGCGCCGCGCTCGTCCTGTCGCACGCGCGCGCCCCGCAGGAGTCGATGAGCGGCTTCGGTGGCTGGCCGCTCTCCGCCTACGACGACGTGGTGGTGGACGTGCTCGCCGACTGGGAGCGTGCTGCGGCGGAGGCGACCCGCCGGGGCGTCGCGCGCGAGGCGCTCGTCATGGATCCCGGCCTCGGCTTCTCGAAGGCGTCGCGTCACAGCTTCGAGCTCCTGCGGCGCGCCGCCGAGCTCGTCGTGGCGGTGCCCGGCGTGCCGGTGCTCATCGGCGCGAGCCGCAAGTCGTTCCTCACGCTCCTCGAGCCGGCCGACGCGAAGTCGGCACCGGTCGACCGGCTCGGCTCCTCGATCGCCGCCGCGGTGCACGCTGCGCGTTCGGGCGCGCGCATCGTCCGCGTGCACGACGTGCGCGCGACGCGGCAAGCCATCGACATGGACGTGGTCCTCGCGACGCCCCCCGGTCACGGGTACCCCGCAGGGGCGCGCGGCCTGGCCACGGGGGACGGGGGCTGATGCTCGAAGGCCTCCGCCACCTCTTCTCGGTCCGGCCGTGGCTGCAGGTCATGGTCGACGTGTTCGACATCGTCGTCGTCACGTACGTCGTGTACCGCGCGCTGCTCGTGCTCCGCGGCACGCGCGCGATGCAGATGGGCACGGGCCTCGGCGTCATCTTCGTCGTCTACGTGGTCTCGAAGTGGGCAGGCTTCGTCACCCTCTTCAACCTCCTGTCGACGCTCCTGTCCTCGATCATCCTGATCGTGGTCGTGGTGTTCCAGAACGACATCCGGCGTGGCCTCATGCGCGTCGGATCGCGCGCGTTCTTCGCGGGCATCGCTCGCCAGCAGGAGACGCGCGTCATCGACGAGGTCGTCTCGGCCGCCACTGAGCTCGCCCGCCATCGCATGGGCGCGCTGATCTGCTTCGAGCAGGACGCGAACCTCGACGAGTTCGTGGTCGCCCAGGGCACGACCCTCGACGCCGCAGTCCAGCGCGAGCTCCTCGTCGCGTTGTTCGTTCCCGACAGCCTCAACAAGCTGCACGACGGCGCGGTGGTCATCCGCAACCTGCGCATCGCCAAGGGCGGCGTCTTCTTCCCGATGCCGGACACGAAGATCCTCGACAAGTCACTGGGCTCGCGCCACCGCGCGGCCCTCGGCATCACCGAGGAGACCGACGCGGTGGTCGTCGTCGTCTCCGAGGAGCGCGGCACGATCAGCTTCTGCTTCAACGGCAACATCGTCCCGAACCTCGACGGCGCGTCGCTCAAGCAGGCGCTGCTCGGCCTCTTCGGGCAGCGCGCCCGCACGAAGAAGAAGGGCGACGCGACCGTGGCCGTGAAGGCGCCGCCGCCGAAGCGCGCGAGCCTCACGACGTCGAACACCGGCAGCTTCCGCCTCACCATCCCGAGCGCGACCTCCACGACCGGGTCGTTCAACCTGCGTCCGTCGCAGGTCGTGCCGCCGCCCGAGGACTCGGTGCCGATGCGCATGTCCGATCCCGGAGCCACGCGACCGATGCCGTCGGCCAACGTGGAGACGCCCATTCCCATGACCCCGAGCGCGCCGCCGCCCTCGCGCCGCGGAAGCACCGAGTAGCCATGTGGGATCGCATCCGGCTCGCGCTCACCGAGGACCTGAACCTCAAGGTCCTGAGCTTCGTCTTCGCCCTCGTCCTGTACTCGCTCGTGCACGGCGGACAGGACGCGCGGCGCTCGGTCGTGGTCGACATCGAGGTCCAGCTGCCCCCCGAGAGCAGCGACCGCGTGCTCGTGGGGTCGATCCCGCAGAGCATCCGCATCTTCGTGGTCGGCTCGAACCAGACCATCGACAACCTGCGCGCGGCGTCGGTGTCGGTGCAGATCGACCTCGCCAGCAAGCAGCCGTCGCACGTCATCTTCGAGCCGAAGATGGTGCGGCTGCCCGACGGCGTGAACGTCGAGATCGAGCAGTTCGATCCGCCGGCGCTCGACCTCCGCTGGGAGCAGCGCATCGTGCGCGACGTGCCGATCCAGGTGAGCGTGGTCGGGACCCCGGCGGACGGCTTCGTCGTGAAGGGACCGCTCGTCGCCGAGCCGAAGGCCGCCAAGGTGCGCGGACCGCAATCGGACGTGATGGTGATGCAGTTCGTGCGCGTCGACGCCTTCGACGTGCGCGGCCTCAGCGAGGGCACCTATCCGCGGAATCTGGCGGTCGAGCGGTCGAACCCCCGCATCAAGGTCGAGCCGGCGAGCGCGGTCGTCACCGCGGAGATCACCCGCGAGGTGTCGGAGCGCGTCTTCCAGAAGCTCCCCGTCTCGATCGTCGGCATTCCCAAGGGGCGCACCACGCCGGGCGAGGTCGACGTGCGCCTCGTGTGCCCGCCGGACATCGTGCGCAGCCTGCGTCCCGAGCAGATCGTGCCGACCATCGAGGTCACCTCGAAGGAGCCGTCGGGCAGCGTCTCGGCGCCGGTCCTCGTGAGCATCGACAAGTGCGATGCGTACGCGACGCCGAAGGCGGTCATCGCGCGCTGGGGTCCGTAGTACCGCCGGCGCGAGGCGCGTGACGAATCCTCAATACGTCATCTGAACGTGCTGATGCGTGCACGTGTCATCGAAGTAGTGAACTCCCGCCCGTACCTTGGCGCTGGTACGACCGGCGCACTCGCTCTGGCCGAGCCCGGCATTGTCGGGGAGGATCGTCGAGAAGTACTCGACGAACGAGCGATCGAGCGCCTTGTCGTCACGGGCAGTTCCTGGCGTGAAGTTGGTCGATGCTCCGGTGGCGCGGTCCTTGGCGCCGCCGAGATCGCTCGCCAGCCCTTTGGGATGGAAGAACTGGTCGCACCCGTGGCCAGTCACGATGTTGTCGACGAACATATCGTACTTGTTGGTGAGCATCAGGAGCGCGGCGAGGAGGCCTCGATCGAGCTTGATGGTCTTGTGGCAGGTATCGCTGTTGTTCAACGTACCGCCCTGGCTGGCGACCGTCAGATCTTGTTTGACGACGTCGTTGCCAGTCAGGCGCGTACCCCACAGCGCGAGGAGCTGCTTCGCCAGGTCGGCAGCGCTGCCGCTCGCGGGCACCGCGCACTCCGGAAGACCGGTCTTCGGGCCGGTATCGAACGCGTTCACCGTCGCCAGCTCGTCGGAGCCGACGAAGCCCTGGACGCCGTGCTGATCGCCGGTCGTGCGGTACCACGTGGCGTTTCCCTTGCTCGTCTTGTCGCCCGTGGTCCAGCAATCGAACCAGCTGAACGTGGTCTCGAGTGAGTCGACTTGCGGGCTGGCGGTCCTGGGCTCCGCGAGGATGGGCGCATTCTTCTGGTTATCGCAGTAGAGCCGCTTCTCCTCGACGTTGACCTTGCAGCTGGCGGGGTTCGCGCCCGCGTCGGCAGCAGCGTGTGACCCGTCGCCTCCATCCTGCGTCGCACGCTCGCCACCCGGAGCTTCGGGGGCCGCGGTCTCCGCCTCGGACGAGCACGCGGTCAGCGCCGTCAGGACGGATAAGCCGATCGCGGCGAATCGAAGCGTCGAGGTGACGCTCGGGAGGCGCTCGGCGATGGCGAACCGCATGATGCTTGATCCTCGGGAAAGAGATGGGAGCGCAGCGGGTCAGCGAAGATGACCGCGCGTCTTGCGCTCGACGTACTAGCAAGGGAACCGAGGGACGCCCGTGCCGGCGCGCCGCTCGTCGATCTTGGGGCAGCGGACCGCGTGGCGATGCGCGGAGACATGCGCAATCTGGCCCCTTGCTCGCTCACTTCACGCGGAAGGAGGCCACGCTCTCGCCCGCCTGACGGCCGCGCGCATCCTCGGGAAGCGCTGGCCGGTAGTCGCGGTACGTGAGCGTCACGAACTTCAGCGGCGCGGCATAGACGCATACCGCGAAGTACGACTCGCGACGTGCGCTCGTGGCGTGGAAGCGCGCCTGGATGGCGTCGCTCGCCTCCGCATAGCGCACCGACGAGAACACGCATTCTCCGGCATCGACGCGGAGCTGCGCCATCAGCTCCTTCACGCGCCGCGCGATCGCGTCGTGCCTCTCGTCCGCGTCGAGCGGCGCGGGGAGGTGCGTTGCGGTGATGCCGATCTGACGCTCGCCGGTGGTCTCGGTGAACTCCCACGGGCCCGGGGTCGCCTCGCCGGTCTGCTCCGTGGTCTCGGACCACGAGCCGATCAGCTTCAGGCGGAAGTCCGGTTTCTCGAAGCGGCACGCCTGCCGGCCGATCGCCGCGCCGCCGCCGAGAGCGCTCGGCTCGAGCAGGCTCACGAGCTCGGCAGGGGGCCGCCCCAGCTCGTGCGCGTAGCGGAGCGCGGTGAGCCCTTGCTCGTCGGCCTGCGCGAGGTCGGCGCCGGCGCGGATCAGGGCGCGCGCGGTCTCGACGAGATGACCACGCGCCGCCTGCATGAGGGCGGTGGTCCCGAACCGGTTGGCGCGCCGCGGGTCGGCGCCGGCGTTGAGGAGCACGAGCACCGCGTCGTAGAGCGCATGCCGCGCGGTCATCATGAGAGCGTCGTTGCCCTCGCTGTTGGCGAGGTTCGGGTCGGCGCCGCGCGCGAGGAGCAGCTCGATCCCGCCGACCTCGCGGGTGGTGCGCGCGTAGGCGGCCGCGGCGAGGAGCGCGGTGGTCCCGTCGGGTGACTGGAGATCGATGGACGCTCCCGCGTCGAGCAAGGCCTCCATGATCGCCTGGCGCCCGGTGAGCGCCGCGATCATCAGCGTGGTGACGCCGTCCTCACGTCTCCAGTCCGGATCGACGCCCTCCGCGACCAGCCGGGCGATGTGCTCTGCGTACCCGAGCTGCGCGTAGAGGAGCAGGTCCTCGGACATGGGGCGCGCCGGTCAGCCTTGCGGAGCCGCGTGCCGCTTCGATGCCTCGACGGCCGCGGCGAGACTTGCCGACCGCGAATCGTCGAGCGACACGGGGAAGAGGCCGCGCGGCGTCCACACGACGAGAGGCGCGGCGCCTGCGCGGGGCCCGAGCTCGATGGCGGGCGAATGCGCGAACGGCACGAGCTCCTCGCCCTGCAGCCATCCGACCGCGACGCGGACGACGCTGGTACGCGGGATGTCGCCGAGCACCACCTCCTCGGCGTCGGCGTCGACCGCCTGGTCGCGCGTCGACACTCGGGGCCCATCCCACGACGGCTCGATGACGTGGGCGCGCACGACGAGGCGCCCCTGCGGCCGCTGCCCGAGCTGCGTGCCGATCGCCGTGAAGGACACGCGCCAGCGGACGAAGATCCGGCGCGTCGGCCCGTCGGCGTCGGGCGCGAGCGGGATCGCGAAGCACTCGTCGGGCTCCTCGGCCTCGACCTCGACCGGCGCGACCGCCACCGGCTGCTCGGACTCCTCTTCGAGCGGCGCGACGTCGGCCGCGGGCTCGGGCCCCTCCTCTGCGGACTCGGGCTCGAGGAAGAATTCGGCGCCGTCACCCTCCCCGCTCACGTCGTAGGAGGGCCCCGCAATCGCCCCGTTCGCCACCGTCACGGGCTCCTGCTCCTGGTCCGCGTCCGCGTCCGCGTCGGCGTCGGCGTCCGCGTCCGTCGCGTCCGCGTCCGCCTCTTCGGCCCCCGCGTCAGCCGCGGCCTCCTGAGCGGGCTCCTCGTCCTCCTCCTCGAACACGGTCTCCGGCTCCACCTCCGGCTCCGGCGGCAACGGCGGCGGCGGCGCGACGTACCCCTTCTCCTGCAGCCGCGCGAGCAGCGCGCGGGCGGCGACGTGATCCGGCTCGCGCTCGAGCACGCGCTCCAGGGTCTCGACCGCGCGCTTCAGGTGCCCCTGCGCCGCGTAGATCTCGGCGAGGGTCACGGTGGGCATCGCCTGCGGCTCGATCCGGGGCGGCGCGGGAGGCGCGTCACCGGCCAGCGTGCGGATGCGGTCGGCCGCGTCCGGCAGGTGGAGCCCTCGCTCGACCACGCGCGCCACGAGATCGCGCGCCCGCCCGAAGAACCCGCGGCTCCGGCGTAGCTGCCCCTCGTCGGTATCGGGATCGAGGCGCAGCAGCTCGTCGATGAGCTCCGGACGCGTGAGGATGCGCGCGCGACGGATGCCGGCGGCCTGCGCCCGGACGACCAGGCTCTCGCGGTCGAGCCCCTCGAGCTCCCCTCGGTCCATGCGGGGAGCTTACAGCGCTTTTCGCGCGCCTTCTGCGTCCATTGCGATCTGCGCCTTCAGCTCCGGCAAGCCCGCAAACTTCTGCTCACCCCGAAGCCGCGCGACGAGGTCCACGGCCAGCCGCTCGCCGTAGAGGTCGCCGTCGAAGTCGAGGAGATGCGCCTCGACCCGCAGCGAGATGCCGTCGACGGTGGGCCGCTTTCCGACGTTCATGACCCCGGAATGCGTCACGTCCCCGCGCTGCACGCGCACCGCATAGACGCCGTACGCGGGGAGCATCTCGGGCACGTCGTCGAGGTTCGCGGTCGGGAACCCGATGGTGCGGCCGCGCGCGTCGCCGTGAACGACCGTCCCCGTGAGCCGATGCGGCCGCGTCAGCAGATCGGCGGCGCGCTCGACGTGACCCGCCGTCAACGTGTCGCGGATGCGCGTGCTCGAGAAGGGCCCCTCGGCGTCCCCGGCGATCTCCGCGGCGACCGCCTCGAACCCCAGCGTCCGTCCGAGCTCCTCGAGCGTGCCGAAGTCCCCGGCGCGCTTGTGGCCGAAGCGGAAGTTCGTTCCGACCACGACCGCGCGAGCCTCGAGCCGCGACGCCAGGAGATCCTTCACGAAGCGCTCCGGCGACCAGCCGGAGAGCGCGATCGTGAACTCCTGCACCGTGACGGCATCGGCGCCGTGCTCCACGAGCAGCTGCTGCCGTCGCTCCATCGTGCAGAGGCGCGGCGGCGCGCCCCGACCCAGCACCTCGCTCGGGTGCGGGCTGAACGTGAGGACGACGCAGCGGAGGCCCTGCGCGTCGGCGAGCGCGCGGGCCTGACGGAGCACCGCCTGGTGGCCGCGGTGCACGCCGTCGAAGTTGCCGATGACGACGACGCTCGGTCCGGTTCCCATCGCTTCTTTCACAGCTTGGTACACGCGTCGGGAACGGGGAAGGACTGGCACGTGGATTGGTCCTCGGGCCGCGGTTCCACGACCTCGAGCACGGCGCGCGCGCCCTGCGAGAGGAGCACCGGGCGCGTCTTCTGCGAGCAGGTCGAGCTTCCCGTCACGGTGCCCTCGGACGGCGCGCAGCCGCCCATCTCGTTCGGGACCGTCCACGTCTGGCCGGTCGGGTACACGAGCGAGATCGCGTAACGACCCTTGGGCAGGCAGCCCCGCTGCACGTCGCGGACGATCGCCTGGGCGAGCACGCGGCCCTGGTCGAAGAGCGGCTTCTCGCCCGTCTCCGTCGCATCGGCGCTCTGCCCGGTGAGGTGCGGCGTGACGAGCAGGCCCCCCGCGTCCACCGCGCGCGGGTCGAAGCAGAGCGCGGCGGGCCTCACCATGACGGTCAGATGATCGCGCAGCGCGCCCGTTGCCGGGGCCGCCGGAAGCGGGCCGGCGACGGTACGCGCGAGGCTGTCGTCGAGCAGCGTGATGCCCTGGATGACGACCATCGGTCCGGGCGGCTTGCCGGTCACGAGCGTCTCCTCGGCCGTGCCCTGCACGACGAGCGACTGCGGGTCACCCTTGCGGAACGGGTCGTCGGCGAGCTTCACGAAGGCGACCTGCGGCCAGAGGTCGGGGACCGCCGCGTTCTCGGCGATGGGCGCGCCGCGGCTCCACACGAGGAGGCCGCCCTTGCCGGAAGGCGGAAGCGCCGGCAGCTGCAGGTCGAACGGCTGCGCCGGATCGGTCGCCGTCACGACCTCCTCCCTCGCCACTCCCCACGCGAGCCGCAGCTGACGGAAGCTGTTCTGGTAGGCGGCCAGCGTCTGCGCGGTCGGGTTCGACGGCGCGGCCAGGATCTTCGCGTCCTGCGTCATGACGACGATCGGGACCGCCAGCGGATCGCCGGACGGATTGGCGCCCGAGGTCCGGGCGTCGCCGATGACCTCGGCGCCCTGCCCTTCCTGATCGAGCGGATGGAAGTACGGACGCGTGAACGGAACGACCGCTCCGATGGTGACGGGAACGTTGTCGGCCACGTACCCGCTGTCGTCGACGAGGTAGTCGGGGATCTGTCCGGGCGGCGTCCCGGGCTGCTCGCGGCCCACGTTCACCGGCAGGTAGATCGGCTGGTAGCCCACGTCGCCGGCGTGGCGCGCCGCGTCCGCGACGTCGAGGAACCCGCCCGCGATGTCGCCCGCCTCGGGCTGGTTCCGGAACTTGAACGTGGGCCAGAAGCGGCCGCGCCGATCGTAGAAGGAGGACAGCTGGTACGAGCCGCCCGCGAGCGGCGCGACCACGAACGGCGCCGACACCGTCACGCGATCGGTGCTCGGCGGGCAGTAGAGCTCCTTGCTGGTCGACCGCGGCTCGTTCGCGAAGAGGACGTCGCCCTGCACGGCCACGAAGTTCTCGGCTCCGGTGGCGATGCCGACCGGCGGAGGCGGGTTCTTGCGATCGAACACCAGGATGATCGCGTTGCCGACGATGTGCCCGTCACGCGAGCAGGGCCGCGGCCCCGTGTACGTGACGGTCCCGCGGATGACGCCGCGCGCCGGGAAGAGGCGCCGGTCGTTGCGGGTGTCGTCGACGGGCACGTCGCTGCAGGCGGCCACGCCGAGCGTGACGAGGACCGAGACGTGGAGCGTGCGGGCGAGGAGGCGGCGCATGTTCAGAACCGGTAGCTCGCCATGGCCATCACGCGCCGGCCGACGAGCTGGCCGAACGGGTGCTCGCGGTGCCTCACGTCGAGGAGGTTGAAGCCGCTCGCGCTGATCTCCGCCTGGTTCCCGAGGAAACGGTAGCCGAGGCGCGCGTCGAGCAGCGTGTAGTCCGAGATCCGGAACTGCTGCTGCTCGATCTGCTGGCGCGTGAAGTTCGTCACCTGCTCGGCCCACACCTGCGGGGAGACGTAGTGAAAGTCGATCGACCCGTCGATGCCCGGCTTCGTGCGCAGCTGCACGCCGGCGTTCACCTTGTGGAGGCTCGTTCGCTGGTCCGAGACGATGCGCGAGAGCTCCTCGGTCGTGCAGCCCGAGTTGTCCTGCTGGAGCGCGTTGATCGTGTAGTTGCCATAGAGGTCGAGGCCCTCGAACGGGAACGTGCGGATGCCGGCCTCGCCGCCGTAGACGTTGTACGCCTGGCACTGGTTCTCCCAGCCGCCGAGCCCCACGGTGTAGAGGCCGGTCTGCGGATCCTGCCCGCCCGCCGCCGCGAAGTCGCCGACCGTGACGGAACGGCTCGGCGACAGCTGGATGAGGTTCGACACCTTGTTGTAGAAGACCGACGCGTCGAAGACGAAGAGGTCGCTCTCCTGGTTCAGGTACCCGAGCTCCGCCGACAGGACGCGCTCGGCCTGGAGGATGAAGCTCGGATCCTCGCGCCGCACGCCCTGCGTGATCTGCGCGGTGCCGGTGACCGGCAGCTGGAGCGGCACGTCGAGGTACGACTCGAGGAAGGTCGGCTTCCGGTAGGCGGTCGCCACCGAGGCGCGGACGGTCGACTGCTTCGACGGGTGCACGAGCACGGCGCCGCGCGGCGACATCTGGAACTTCTCGAGGTAGGGCACCCAGTCCACGCGATAGTCGGCGACGAAGGCGAGCAGCTTGCCGACCTTGAGCTCGTCGTGGAGGAAGAGCCCGTAGTGGCTCTCGATGCGCGTGAAGTCGAGGTACGACCAGGCGACCCGCTTGTACCGGTAGGCGGCGCCGATGCGCAGATCGTTGGCGAGGTCGCTCGTGAGCTGGTTACGCGTCTTGTAAACGACCTCGCCGTCGACCACGTTCTGCTCGGCGCGCGCGGGCAGGAGCGACTGGCCGAGGTAGTTCACGTTGAGGCTGTTCTCGGTGCGCAGCCGGTTCCAGAACACGCGCACGTCGAGGTGCTCGCTGTTCCAGTACGAGGTCACGTCGGTCGAGACGAACGTCGGCAGGACGATGTCGTTGAGCGAGCCGATGCCGAGGATCTCGGCGGAGCCCTGGGCGAGGCCCGCGCCGATGCCGAACGTGCCGACCTTCTCGATGCGGCGCGTCCCTCGGGCATCGAGGCGAACGGTGCGCGAGCTCTCGACCTGATCGCCGATGCCGGTGCGCACGTCGGCGCGGCCGTTCGGGACCTCACGTGACCAGCGCGGGAGGTAGTCGTAGCCCGCGGCGAGCCGCCAGGCGAAGTCGCCCTCGCGCCCTGACGACCACAGACTGCCGTGCGTCGTGCCCTGCTCGCCGTAGCCGCCGACGATGCCGTTGCGACCCTCGCCGGGCTTCTTGGTGATCAGGTTGATGACGCCGTTGAACGCGTCGGCGCCGTAGATCGCCGACCCCGGCCCGCGGACCACCTCGATGCGCTGGAGGTCCTCGACGCCGATCGAGAGCGTCTGCCACAGCGTCGCGCCGAGGAGGTCGACGTAGACGCTGCGACCGTCGACGAGCACGAGGGTCTTGTTGGAGAGCCGCTGGTTGAAGCCGCGGATGCTCACCTCGGTCTGGCCCCCGGTGACCTCCATGATGTCGACGCCGGCGAGGCGGCGGAGGAGCTCGGGGATCTTGGTGATGCCCGACAGCCGGATGTCCTGCTCGGTGATCACCGACGTCGAGCTCGGCGAGTCGAGCGGGCTCTGCGCGCCCTTCGACGCGGTCACGATGCTCTCGGCGAAGACGTCCTCGGTGCGCGCCGCGCCGACGTCCGCCGGAGGAGCCCGCGTCGGCACCTGCGCCGCCGGTCCCGCGTCGAGCACCGGGGGCGCGCCGCCGTCGACGGTCACCGCCGGGGCGGGCTGCGCCGACTGGCTCGCCTCGAGCGCCGCCTGCTGCTGCCGCTTGATGCGCGCCTCGAGGGTCTTCACGACCTGCGCGACGTCGTCCTTGTCGGCCGGATTCGTGTCGATGTACTGGCGGAAGTACGTGACCGCCTGCTCGAGATCCCCGGCCTCGGCGTAGGCGCGCGCGATGTTGTAGAGGACGTTCGGATGCGGGAGGAGCGCGTAGGCGGTCTTCAGCTCGCCGATGCCGTCGTCGTACTTGCCGGCGCTGATCGCATCCATGCCCTTCTTGAAGTGGGTGCGCGCCTCGGTGCGCGCGTCGGCGAACGCAGGCGCGCTGCCGAGCACGAGGCCGACGAGCACGAGCAGCGGCGCGGCGAGGCGAAGGAGCCGCGCGAGGCGCGCGAGGCGCATGGAGCGGACGAGGCGCGAGCGGCGAAGGCAGGTCGCGTTCATCGTCGGCCGGGAGACTAGTGAAGCCAGCCCGGGAAGTGCAGAGGTTTTGCGAGCCTCAGTACGGCAGGTCCTTGAAGCCGCTCGGCGGCGCCGTGCCGGTCGGCGCGCTCGTCGCGCTGGCCGTGGCGCTGGGCGGAGCCGACGTGGCTCGGGGGCCGGCGGCAGAGGCGCGCGACAGCTTCACCACGAGCGGCGGGTCACCGGCCTTCACGGCGCGCACCTCGGCCCGGTAGCCGAGATGGGTCAGCGTCAGCTTGTGCACGCGTCCCGGCTCCGCGGCCTCGCCCCGGAACGTCACGTCGCACGGCGTCGTCACGCACAGCTCCGCGGCGTCCTCGCGCACGTTGGCGCCCGCCGGCTCGCTCGTGACGTGGAGCACGACGGGCTTCGCGTCGCTCGCGCCGGGCGCGGGGGCCGTGGCGGCCGTGGCGGATGGCTCCGGGACGGACGGCACCGCCGCCGCCACGGGCTTCGCGCCCTCGGCAGTCGGCGCGTGATCCGGAGCGGCGGTCATGCGGAAGGCCGCCATGCCGAGCAGCCCGCCCAGCACCGCCGCCACGAGCACGCCCACGCCGATCCAGACCCGGGAGCGGCGCGGCGGGAGCTCGTCGTGCCCGAGCAGCTCGCCGGTGGTACCCGCGTGGTCGTTCTGCGGCACGCCCATCGGCGTGAGCGACCCGCTCGTGTTGGCGGGCGTCTGCGCGTGCGCCGTCCCCTGCCCTGCGTCCGCCGGCGTGTACGACGGCCGCGAGTCGTAGGGCCCGGAGCGGTGCGCGACGCCCGGCGGAGGAACGGTGTGCGCGTACATGCCGCTCACGTTCACGGCGTGGAGCTGCCCCGTCATCGCGCCGCCGTGAACGAGCTTGATGGCGTTGAGCACCGCGGTCATGTTCGTGTACCGCTCGTTCGGATCCTTGGCGATGCAGCGCATCACGAGGTCCTCGAAGGCCGGCGAGCACACCAGGTTCGGGTTGATGGTGCGCATCGGCGGCGGCGGCTCGCCCACGTGCGCCATCAGGATGTTGACGCTCGTGGCGCGCTCGAACGGCACCTTCCCGGCGAGCATCTCGTACATCATGATGCCGAGCGAGTAGACGTCGGTGCGCGCGTCGACGACCGCGCCCTGGATCTGCTCGGGTGCCATGTACTTGGGCGATCCCATGAAGAGGCCGGTCTGCGTGAGCTGCTCCTCGGGCCGCTCCGACAGGTGCTTCACGAGGCCGAAATCGAGGACCTTCACGAAGTCCTCGTCGTCTCCGTGGCGCGTCAGGAAGATGTTCGCCGGCTTCAGGTCACGATGGATGACGTCGAGCGCGTGCGCCTCGCGGAGCGCCCGGCACATCTGCTGCGCGATGCGCCCGACGCGCTCCTCGTGCATCGTCCCGACCTCGCGGAGCGCCTGGTGGAGCGTCTGCCCCTCGAGCAGCTCCATCGCCATGTAGTAGACGTCGTCGTCGGTCTTGCCGTAGTCGAAGATAGTGACGGAGTTCGGGTGCGTGATGCGCGAGGTGATGCTCGCCTCGCGGTAGAACCGGCGATGGAACTCGGGATCGCCATCGCCCGTGTAGTTCGGGTTCAGGATCTTGATCGCGCAGAGGCGACCGAGCGGGGCCTGCTCGGCGACGTAGACCTTGCCCATGCCGCCGCGCGCGATGAGCGAGACGATCCGGAAGCGCTCCGCGATGACCCGACCCAGCATGGGGTCGGGCACGGCCTTCTTGTCGGTCGCAGTCGCCGGGGCTTCGGACATGAGAAGCTAACGGCTCGGAAAAAAAGCCTCCGAGCTCCACTTCAGACTGCCCTTCTTCCCGCCTGGAGTCAACGCGGGCCAGGCGGACCGGCCGCGCGCCTCCCGCCTGTTTTCCTGCCCCCGGACTTCGGGTAGGGTTCCCGGCGCATGCGCCCCTCCCCCCGCACCACCCGCACCCCTCTCATGGCGGTCGCGATCGCCTGTCTGGCGTTCGTCACGCTCTTCGCCCGCGACGCGCTCGCCGTCGGCACCTTCAAGCTGAAGAGCACCGAGGCCACGGAGGTCTCGGGCGCCTGGCACATCTACGTGACGATCGAGCTCCCGAAGGCGCCGCTCACCGCGCACCAGTCGATGAAGTTCCTGTTCACGAAGACCATGGCCTACGAGCGCGCGCTCATCGACGGCCACAACGAGCCGGTCCTGAACCGCCAGGCCCTGTCGAACCAGACGCCCAGCGTCGAGAGCCTCGACGTCGACTTCGCGGATCCGAGCGGCAAGGTGTTCAAGGGCACGCGCTTCGACTTCGGCCTCACGCGCGCCCGCGGCTACGAGGCGGGCGAGTACAAGGTGGAGGTCCGCTCGGCGGACGGGACGACGATCGGGAGCAGCGCCAACCTGATCCTGAAGGGTGACAACCCCGTCGTCGACCGCCGCGCCATGGCGTTCAACGCCAAGGACCCGAGCGTGAAGAAGATCGACGCGGTCGACGCCGGCACGGGCCCGAAGCCGAACGACGACACCCCGGCGGCCGCCAACAACATGGGCGAGGTCACGCCGACCGGCACCGCGCAGCCGTTCATCCCGAAGGAGGGCTACGAGAAGACCTCCGAGGAAGAGATCAAGCAGCGCCCCAAGGGCTGCGGCTGCAGCGTCCCCGGCGGCGCCACGAACGGCGCGCTGCTCGGCGTCGCGCCGCTCGCGATCGGCATCGCGCTCCTCCGTCGCCGTCGCAAGGCGGCCTGAGCCGATGACGCCGGACGAGGCGATCGAGCGTGCCGAGCGCGGCGAGCTCCTCCCCGTCTGGCTGGTGCTCGGCGAGGAGCGCATCTTCCGCGAGCAGGTGGTCGCCGCGATCACGAAGGCCGCCCTCGCGGGTGGCCTGCCCGACTTCAACTTCGACAAGTTCACGGCCGGCGAGTCGGACGTCGAGAAGATCCTCGGGGCAACCCGCACCGTCCCGATGATGGCGAAGAAGCGCGTCGTCATGGTGCGCGGGCTCGAGCGCTGGGACGCGGCGAACGCGTCCTCCGGCAGCAGCGACGACGACGACGGCGCCGGCAGCGGGAAATCCATCCCCCCGCTCGATCGCCTGGCCGAGTACGCGAAGGCTCCGATCGACTCGACGACGCTCGTGCTCATCGCGCCCAAGCTCGACGGCCGGCGCAAGCTCGTCGCGGCCGCGAAGAAGGGCGGCATGATCGTCGACTGCGCGCCCATCGAGGCGCGGCGGCTCCCTGGGTGGATCACGAATCGAGCGCAGCTCAAGGGGAGCACGCTCGCGCCGGACGTCGCCGAGCTCATCGCGGAGATCGCCGGCCCCGACCTCTCGTACCTCGACGACGTGCTCGAGCGGCTCTCCCTCTACGTCGGCAGGGGAAACCCGATCACCGAGGAGGCGGTCGGCGTGAACGTGACGCGCGTGCGCTTCGCCGACACGTGGAACCTCGTCGACGCCGCGGCCACCCGCGACCTCGGCAAGGTCCTCTCCCTGCTCTCCGACGTGTACGACCCGCGGGACCGCGGCCTGCCGCTCGTGGGCGCGCTCGCCTGGTCGCTGCGCCAGCTCCTCAAGCTGCAGAGCGCGCTCGAGCAGGGCGCGAGCATCGACGAGGCCGCCCGGCGCGCCGGCATCTTCCCGACGTTCCGCGCCCGCGACCACCAGAAGAAGCTGAAGGCCTTCCGGCCGCGTGAGCTCGAGCGCTGGCTCGTGATCCTCCAGGAGACGGACCTCGCCCTGAAGAGCTCGCGGCGGCCGGCCGACGCCATCCTCGAGGACATGTTCACGCGGATGTGCCGGCGCGCCGCCTGATCCCGCCCGCGGACGGGCCTCGGCTTGCGCAAGGGCCGTATGGATGACAGAACGTCTCTTCGGCCTTAGAGTCTCGGGTGGGCATCCGCCCCCTCGAAACGCCAGGAGATATTGAGATGTACGTCCCCGTCAGGGTGATCCGGCCTCACCAGGCGGCCTCGGCCGCCAGCCCCGCAGTCGTGAGCACGCTCCCGCTCCAGCCAGCGCCCCCCATGAAGACCGAATGGCAGGCGGCTGCCGAGATTCCGACGCGTTTCGGCGTCTACAAGACCCACGTTTTCCGGACGAGCGAGCCCGGTGACGGGGCGAGCTTCAAGGAGCACGTCGCGCTGGTCTACGGCAGCATCGTCGGCGCGTCCGACGTGCCCGTGCGCATCCACTCCGAGTGCATGACGAGCGAGGTCTTTGGCTCGCTCAAGTGCGATTGCAAGGAGCAGCTCGACGCGGCGCTCGCGGAGATCGCCCAGCGGGGCATGGGCGCGGTCCTCTATCTCCGCCAGGAGGGACGCGGCATCGGGCTCGCCAACAAGATCCGGGCCTATGGGCTCCAGGAGAAGGGCGCCGACACCGTCGACGCGAACCGCCTCCTCGGCCTCCCCGACGACGCGCGCGAATACACGGCGGCGGCGGCCATGCTCGCGCACTTCGGCGTGCAGAGCGTCCAGCTCATGACGAACAACCCGGCGAAGGTCGACGCGCTCCGGTCGCTCGGCGTCGAGGTCACCGGGCGGCTCCCCGTCATCGTGCCCCCGAACCCGTACTCGGCCGGGTACCTCGAGACCAAGCGGGCGCGCATGGCGCACGAGCTCCCGTCCCATCTCGCGTCCCACGTCGACGGCAGCGGCGGCAGGCACGAAGCGGAGTGACGAAACGGCTCCCGGGCGCATCCCGGAATCGCGCCCACACGCCGTGATTTCGGAATCGCGCCCGCACGCCCTCGCGTAGGCTGCGGGCAGCGATGTCGCTCCCGATCCGTCGCCTCTTCTCGACCTTCGTTGCCTCGACCTCCACCGTCTTGGGCGTCGTCGGCGTCGTCGGGGCCCTCGTGCTCGGCCTGGCCGGCGAGGCGCACGCGCAGACCCGCCCGTCCATCGACGTCCGTACCTGGCGGCCGTCGACGGACCCGAACGCGGGCCTCGCGCTCGAGCCAGCGGTCACCCCCGGGCCCGGCGTCTTCAGCTTCGGCGCGTACGGCAGCTACGCGTTCCGCTCGATCTCGCTGCGCCGCGCGGGGTCGGACGACGTGGCGTACCGGCCCCTCGAGCATCAGCTCGCCCTCGACGCCGTCGGCAACGTCGGGATCGGCTCACGGCTCGCGCTCGGCATCGACGTGCCGCTCGTCCTCTACCAGAACGGCACGGGCGGCCTTCCGAGCTCCGTCTCGGAGCGCGACCGCGTACCGAGCAGCGGGATCGGCGACCTCGGGATCAGCCTGAAGGGCGCGCTCCTCCGCAACGAGGGCGGCGGGCTAGGCATCGCCGCGCTCGGCTTCGTCACGGTGCCCACGGGGGACCGCGACGGCTTCTTCGGCGAGGGTGGTCCCACGGTCAGCGCCCGCCTCCTTGCAGAGTACACCCTTCTCGTCGCGGTCGCCCAGGCGAGCATCGGCTACAAGCTCCGCACGGATCACCGCACCTGGCCCGCCGAAGACGCGGGCGGCTTCCGCTTCGGCGACGAGATCCCCTGGAGCATCGCGCTCGCGATGAAGCCCGGGATCCTCGGCGTGGATTCCGGCAACCGGCAGCGCTGGGAGATCGCCGCGCACGGGTGGCTTCCCGCTGGGCCGGTGGGACCGTTCGGTTCGGGCCAGCCGGGCAGCGCCGCGCTGTCACCGGTGCTGCTCGGGCTGAGCGATCGCATCGAGATCGGCCACTATCGCGACACGTTCGTGACGATCGGCGCCGAGGTCGGCCTCACCGATGCGGTCGGGGTACCCGTCATCCGCGGGGTGCTCGGCATCGGCTGGGCGCCGCGCGAGCACGATCTCGATCACGACGGCGTCCGCGACGACGTCGACGGTTGCCCGGAGATCCCCGAGGATCGCGACGGGTACGAGGACAAGGACGGCTGCCCCGAGATCGACAACGACGACGATGGCGTGCTCGACAAGGAGGACGCCTGCCCGAACGTGAAGGGCGAAGAGTCGAGCGACCCGAAGAAGAACGGCTGCCCCGGCGTCGACGCGGCGCCCGCGAAGGACAGCGACGGCGACGGCGTGCCCGATGCGCGCGACAAGTGCCCGACGCAGCCCGAGGACAAGGACGGCTTCGAGGACGAGGACGGCTGCCCCGATCCGGACAACGACAAGGACGGCGTCGCGGACAAGGACGACGCGTGTCCGATGGCGAAGGGCGAGCCCTCCTCGGATCCCGCGAAGAATGGCTGCCCGGAGAGCGATCGTGACGGGGACACCTTCGACAACGACGTCGACAAGTGCCCCGACGAGGCCGAGGTGTGGAACGGCGTCACCGACGACGAGGGCTGCCCCGATGAGGGCGGCAAGCCGCTCGTCACCATCGACGACAAGCGCGCGGTCCGCCTCGCGAGCCCCCTGCAGATCGTCGGTCCGACAGCGCAGCCCGACGTCGACCCGGCGAGTGTCCCGACGGTCCGCGCCCTCGCGCAGGAGCTGAACAAGCATCGCGACTGGACCCTCGCCATCGGCGTGAAGCCAGGCGCCGGCGACAACGCGCAGATGGACGCGCTCGCGCGCTCGTTCGCGGTGGTGCGGGTGCTCGGCACGTACGCGCGGCGTGATGGCGTCGCCGAGTCGATCGGCTGGGATGCGGTGAAGGCGCGGCCCGGTGCCGAGAGCGGAATGGGCCTTCTCATCCTCTCGTCGACGCCGGTCGGGCCGCCGGTCGCGCCCGCCAAGGCTCCGTGATGGCAGCGCGCCGCGCGGCGCTGGCGCTCGTGGTCGGCCTCGCGGTGCTCGCGCCGGTGGCGGGCGCAGAACGGAAGAGCACACCTCTGAACACCAGTCACTGACAACC
>JAQBQL010000221.1 GCA_028287035.1 Labilithrix sp.
CGGCGGCGGCGTCAGGCCGGGAGGACGCGGCGGAGCCCCTCCGCCCGACGGCCAGCGATCGGCCGGAGCGGGGATGCCTCCGCCGGGCTTCCGCGGCGGGGCCTCGGGCATGACCATCGTCCGCTCGGATCCCGCGGCCGAGGGCGGCGGAGGCAGCGGCGCGCGCAGCGATCCCGGTCCCACCCGCGCGGGCGGAGGCGTGAGCCCCTGCGCAGGTCGGGCCGCGGGAGGCTTCAGGAGTGGCCCGGCGTTCGGAGCGGGCGCGCGCGGCCGCGGCTCCGGGGGTCGCGGCGCCGGCATGATCGTGGTCGCCTCGTCGTCGTGCGAGCTCCGCGCCGGCCGCCGCGGCACCGGCGAGCCCGCCGGAGGACGGGGCACGCTCGCCGGACCGGCCGCCGGTCGCGGCAAGGGCCTCTTCGGTGCGCCGCCGCCGCCTTCGCCAGAGCCGCCGTCGTTCGTCGCCATCCGGCCTTCGAGTCTACGGGGGCAGAGGGCGGGAGTCCAAAGGGGAAGCGCCGTTGTTCCGTGAGGAAATCCGCGCGGCGGCGCCGTACGCTCGCCTTCGTGGGCGTTCGTCAGCATGCCGCCGTCGCGCTGGCGCTCTCGCTGTCCGCGGGCTGTCAGCGCGGATGCCTCGCCACGTGGCTCGCCGACCACGGCGTCGCCGGGGCCGAGCCGGGCCGGGCCCAGCCCTCGTCCCCCGGACCCGGGGGGCCGTCGCCGCGTGGATCGCGGGGCCAGGGCCTCGAGCTCGGCGCGGTCGACTGCGTTTCCGGCCTCGCCCGCTGTCGCGATGGACACGTCGAGGTGTCGCTTGCCGGACAGGTGCCGTCGCCGTGCACCGCGCCGAAGGAACGGCCGAACGCATGCGCCTGCCCATGGGAGCCTGCCGGGACGTGCGCGTCGTCGTGCGTGCAGGACGACCTCGAGGTGGTGGCCGCGCCGGACGTCGCGTCACAGCAGCTCTGCGCCAGCGGTCCGCTTTTGCTACGACCCCCGACGAAGGCCGAGGCCGCCGACGCGCCCGTCTGCGCGGACGAGGCCGTCTCCTGCGAGGACGGGAAGATCCGCGCGTGCGCGCGGCGCGGTCAGCCGGCGGCGCTCGTCGGCGTCTGCGTGAACGGCTGCGCGAGCGGCGTCGCCCTCGAACCCGAGGATCTGCTGGAGCGAGGCCCTGGGGACACCTTGCGCGCGTCTGGGGCCGCGACGATCCTCTGCCGGCGCGATCAGACTGAACGCCGGTGAGGCGGGCATTGCGCACCGCCGTACGCGAGCGAAGTGGCGAACGCGCGTAGCCGCGCGCCGGTTTCCTCCAACGCTCGCAGGAAAGGTGACGTCGCCTACAGCGGCTTCGTACGATTTCACCCGGACAACCCGAGGCTGTTCGAGGCGTCACGAAACCGTCGAGACGCCCGAAAGACTCTGGCTCTCCATTTGCTTCAACACGCGCAGGGATGGAGGCCGCCGAGCTCGCGACGGGTAGGGAACCCGGTACCGAGGAAGGCGGACAGGGGACAATGAATCGATCGAGGTTGGGATCGCTTCTCTTCGTCGGCGGAGCACTGCTGGTCCTCGTCGCGCCCACCGGGGAGAGCGAGGCGCAGGGTGCGCCGGCCGGGTCGGGCCTCGTGGCCGCGGACGTCGTGTCCGCCGCCCCGCTGGCTCCGCTCGCCACCGTCGCCCCGGCCCCGAGCGTCGCTCCGGGCGCGAATGCCCTCGTGAGCGCCGGACTGAAGGGCGCCGAGACCGCGCCCGACCTCGGCACGAGCAGCGCCTGCGCCGAGAACCAGGTCGAGGTCGAGGGCGACTACTGCCCGGCCCTCGAGCAGAAGTGCGTCCGCTGGATGGATCCCGAGACGACCGTTCCGCGCCGCTGCTCCGAGTTCGCGCCGACCGGCGCCTGCCAGGGCAAGACCATCAAGAAGCACTTCTGTATCGACAAGTACGAGTACCCGAACAAGGTCGGCGAGAAGCCGGTCGTCATGAAGACCTGGTACGAGGCCGCCGACGCCTGCAAGGCCCAGGGAAAGCGCCTCTGCGGCGACAGCGAGTGGACGCTCGCCTGCGAAGGCCAGGAGCGTCTGCCGTATCCGTACGGCTACGAGCGGAACTCGCAGGCCTGCAACATCGACAAGCCCCACCCCGACGTCAACGAGGCCGCCATGGCGAACCCGATGACGCGGGACGCCGAGGTCGCGCGCCTGTGGCAGGGCGAGCCCAGCGGGACGCGCGAGTCATGCGTCAGCCCCTTCGGCGCCATGGACATGACGGGCAACGTCGACGAGTGGGTCGTGAACGAGAGCGGTATGCCGTACAAGAGCGGCCTCAAGGGCGGCTACTGGGGTCCGGTCCGTGACCGCTGCCGTCCTATGACGACCGCCCACTACGAGAACTTCGTCTTCTACCAGATCGGCTTCCGTTGCTGCGCGGAGCCGGGCGCGGGCGCCGGGACCGGCATGACCGCTCCCGCGACCCCGGGTCTCGGCGGCTCGAGCGGCAGCAAGCAGCTGCCCTCCTCGAACCCTGCGCCGTCCGGCCTGACCGGCTCCTGAGCCCCCTCAGGGCTCGGCGTCGGGCGCTCCCGCGTCCTTCGGCTTCGAGGCGGGCGGCGGGGCCTTCGGCGGATCGCCGTAGTCGGCGCGGAGCTTCCGCGAGAGGCCGTCGATCATCACCTGCTCGTGGTAGCCGGGCATCTGCGGGATCTGCACGACGACCTTCACCTCGCCGTCCTTGCCCTTGATGAACTCCATCGAGCCGGGGACGGCCTTCGGGCTCTCGGGCGAGCGGTACTCGAACATCAGGTACCCGTTGGCGTCGTCCTTCTCGGTCACCTTGAGGCCGAGGTCGACGCGCACCAGACGGAGCCCCGCGTTCCAGGTGCGGTCGAACCCGTACGCGGAGTCGTAGGCGCTCTTCGCGCTGGCCTGCGTCTCCGGGAGCACGAGCGCGCTCGCCACGACGATTCCGAGAACCGCGACGAAGCTGGCCGCTCTGCGCATCCCTCGTGGCTAGGCCGAAGGGCGGCGTGCGGCCAACTTCTCAGCGCGTCTTCAGAGCGCTTCGCTCGGAAGCGAGGTCGGCCCCTCGCTGTTGCCGAGCCCGGGGGCATGCGACAGCTGGTTCAGGGCCTTGCGGTTGCCGACGAGGAAGATGCCGGCGCCGAAGATCGTCCACACGACCTGCACGATGTAGAGGAGGAACACGAACGCGGAGCCAGCGGTCGTCACCACGCTGGTCGGGAAGTACATGGTCATGCCGGCGTACACGCCGATCTGGAACACGCCGAGCAGTCCCGGCGGACCGGGGATGAGGATGGCGCAACCGAGCATCCCCATGAGCGCGCAGGTCTCGCCGAACGTGATCGCCGAGCCGTCGACGTGCACGACCCCGCAGCCGAGCGCGAGGATCCACATCCCGAGCACGTTCAGGAACCAGTAGAGCGTCGTCTCCGCGAGGAAACCGGCGGAGTCGCGGCCGCGCCCGAGGAAGTGCAGGCCGGTGGCGAGCTTCTCGGCGATGTCGGCGAGCTTCTCGGCGAGCTTCTTCGACACCAAGCCGAACACCGCGAGGGTGGCGCGCCGCGCGAAGTCGCGCGCG
Source organism: Labilithrix sp. (assembly GCA_028287035.1). The sequence goes on from JAQBQL010000221.1 coordinate 3,598, forward strand.
AAGTAGAACACGGCGATGGTGACGAACGCCGTCGTGAAGACGCCGAGCATCGTGTAGCCGCTCTTGCGCACCTGCGCCACGGTGACGGGCAGGCCCACCACGGTCTCGGGGAGCGGATGGATCGTCGGGATGAACACGAGCGCGATCGCGAGCACGATGCTGAGGAAGAGGCCGTCGACCACGCGCTCGGCCATCACCGTTCCCGTCGCGGCGGACATCGAGATCTTGCCCTTCTCGCGGAGCATGTACGGACGCACGATCTCGCCGAGCCGGAAGGGCATCAGCAGGATCGCGGCGAACCCGATCCACGAGACGGCGAGCACGCGGCGGCGCGGGACGTCCGCGAACGAGCGCAGCAGGAACCGCCAGCGCACCGCCCGGAAGTAGCTCATGGAAACGAGGCTCGCGAGGTACGCCGGCACCGCCCACCAGCGGACGTGCGCGAAGTCACCCCCCTCTGGCACCAGGGTCAGGCCACCCTTCTCGAGTGTGAACAGGATTCCCGCTGTGATGATCAGCGACGCGACGAGCTTGGCGCCGTGGCGACGAAGAAAGCTTTTGGATTCCGTGTGGTTCTCGTCGCTCATGGGACCCGGGGAAGCAAGGGCGGAAGAGGTGGCCGTCGTGGAGGGCATCGCTCTATAGCACGCGACGCACCAGCGGCCTCGACCCTCGCTACAGCGACCAGTACCGCAGGCCCGCGGGGAGCTTCGAGGGCTCGAAGATGCTCTTCACGTCCACGACGAGCCCGCCCGCGCGGAGCGGCGAGAAGAGGCGATCGCCGAGCGCGAGGAACGGCTCGTGCGCCACCGCCACGACGAGCGCGTCGAGATCGTGGAGCTCGTCCCACGAGGAGAGCTCGAGGCCGTACTCGTGGCGCGTCTCGGCGGCGTTCGCGAGCGGATCGTGGAGGAGCGCCTTGATCCCGAACTCGGCGAGCTCGTGGACGATGCTCGGCACCTTGCTGTTGCGGATGTCGTTCACGTTCTCCTTGAACGTGATGCCGAGGACGCCGACGCGCGCGCCGCGGACCGCGACGCCGTCGTTGACGAGCAGCTTCACGAGGCGCTGCCCGATGTAGCGGCCCATGTTGTCGTTCACGCGGCGCCCCGCGAGGATCACCTCGGGCTGGTACCCGAGCTGCTGGGCCTTCGTGGTCAGGTAGTAGGGGTCGACGCCGATGCAGTGACCGCCCACGAGACCCGGCTTGAACTTCAGGAAGTTCCACTTCGTTCCGGCGGCGGCGAGCACGTCGGCGGTGCGGATGCCCATGCGGTCGAAGATGAGCGACAGCTCGTTCATCAGGGCGATGTTGATGTCGCGCTGCGTGTTCTCGATCACCTTCGCCGCCTCGGCGACGCGGATCGAGGGCGCGCGATGGATGCCGGCGTCGATGATCGCCGCGTACACGCCGGCGATCCGCTCGAGCGTCTCCGGGTCCTCGCCCGACACCACCTTCGTGATGCGCTCGAGGGTGTGCTCCTTGTCGCCCGGGTTGATGCGCTCCGGCGAGTAGCCGAGCTTGAAGTCCTGGCCTTGCACGAGGCCGGAGACGCGCGCGAGCACCGGTCCGCAGATCTCCTCGGTCACGCCGGGATAGACGGTCGACTCGTAGACGACGACGTCACCCTTCTTCAGCACCTGGCCGACCGTCTCCGACGCGCGGATGACCGGCGTGAGGTCGGGGACGTTGTGCTCGTCGACCGGCGTCGGCACGGCGATGACGTAGAACGTGCACGGGGCGAGGTCCTCGAGCTTGCTCGTGAAGGCGAGCGAGGAGCTCGTGAGCTCGGCGGCGGGCACCTCGCGGTTACGGTCGAACCCGCGCGCGAGCTCCTGCACCTTCGTGGCGTCGATGTCGAAGCCCGTGGCGCCCGGGAACTTGCGCGCGAACGCGAGCGCCACGGGCAGGCCGACGTAACCGAGACCGAGGATGCCGACGCGCTCGCTCATGGGGGCCTTCTTTACCATCGGGTGACGGAGAGCCCGCCCTCATTCATCGGCTCAGCGAAGCCCGAGAATGCCGCGGGGGCCGTCGCGCAGGAGCCGCACCGTCTCGGCCGTGCCGACGCGCTTCTCGAGGACGTCGATGGCGCGCGCGGTCACCTCGGCATCCTCGGGGCGGTGCGAGTCGGAGCAGGCGGCCTCGTAGGCGTCGGTCTCGAGGAGCTTCTCGGCGGCCTTCTGCGAGGCGCGCCCGTACTTGCCCACGAGCGCGCAGACGTCGAGGAGGAGGCACGCGCCCGCGTCGAGGAGCGCGTCGAGGCAGCGATCGTCCTTCCACACCGGCTGGTAGCGCTCGGGGTGGGCGAGCACGGGGCGAAGCCCGGCGCGGGCGAGGTCGAAGAAGCGTCGCTCGACCTTCGGGGGAAAGGCCTGCGTGGGGAGCTCGACGAGCACGCCCTGGCGGAGCGCGGCCGAGGGCGGCGAGGACATGGGCGAGGACATCGGAGCGGACGAAGGGCTCGCGCTGACCGGCCCGGCCCCCGTCACGCGGAAGGACGGATAAGGCAGCCCCTCACCGGCGACGAGGCGAGCGAAGACCACGTCGTCGAAGAAGTGCTCGCTGGCGAGCATCACCTCCGGCAGATCGGCGAGACCACGGAGGTGAGCCTGCATCGCCTCGAACGACGCGAGCAGCGCCGCCTTGTCGTTGTCGAACATGCCGGGGCGCATGTGAGGCGTCGCCATGACGAGGTCGAAGCCGGCCTGGCGCAGCCCGCGGAGCATCGCGATCCCCGCCTCGACGGTGCGCGGGCCATCGTCGATACCGGCGATCCAGTGGCAGTGCAGATCGACGAACCCGCGCATCGACTAGGGCCTCATCCTAAGCTCGCGCGGGGGGGCGGGAAAGGCTGTATGCTCGGCCGGGCAGATGGCATCGGTGAACCCGCACACGCGGGAGCTCGTCTTCAAGCTCGTGTTCTACGGGCCCGGGCTCGGCGGCAAGACGACGACCCTGCAGTACATCCACGCGGCCACCCGCGCGGAGCACCGCGGGAAGATGGTGTCGCTCGCGACGCCCACCGATCGCACGCTCTACTTCGATTTCCTGCCGATCCGCGTGCCGCGGGTGCGCGGGATGGCGGTGCGCCTCCAGCTCTTCACGGTGCCGGGCCAGGTCTACTACGCGGCCACGCGCAAGCTCGTGCTCTCCGGCGCGGACGGCGTCGTGTTCGTCGCCGACTCGCAGAACGGCCGGACCGACACGAACCAGGAGGCGCTCGACGACCTCCACGCGAACCTCGCCGAGCACAACCGCTCGCTCGTGGACGTGCCCCACACGTTCCACTGGAACAAGCGCGATCTGTCGGACCTCGTGGCCATCGAGGAGCTCGAGCAGCGCTTCAACAAGCTCGGGGCGCCGTCGCTCGGCACGGTGGCGACGAAGGGCGAGGGGGTCTTCGAGGGCCTCGAGCGCATCACGCGTCTCGTGCTCAAGAGCTACGAGGCCGATCCCAACGTTCGCATCGAGGCGTCGCTGCCCCGCGAGGGCATCGCGCAGGCGCTCCGCGATCTCGAGGCGCCGGCGCGCGATGGCCGCGAGGCGCCCACGAAGATCTCGGCGATCGTGGCCGAGAGCGGCAGCGGCGCGGCTCCGCCCGCCTCGCAGCCCGCGGCGCCGCTCGCCGAGTCGCCGCGGCCGCCGCCCGCGGGCTCCGCTCCCGCGGCAAGGGGATCGGGGGCGTGGAACCGGTTCACGTTCCCGGACCCGAAGGCTCCCGGCTCCTCGCCGGTGCCTCCGCCCGCGTCGCCGTCCGCTCCTTCACCGTCCTCACCCTCGGCCCAGGCCGGCAAGGTGGCCTCCGATCGTCCGCTCTCCGGCCCGCCGTCGTCGGAGGCGGCGCGCCCCAAGCCGGACAGCGCGCGCGGGGCCGGCGCCTTCTCGCTCGCCGAGCTGTGGCCCGAGTCCGACCGCGAGAGCGTGCGTCAGGCCGAGGCCATGATCGCGGCCCACGACGCGGTGAACGCGATCCTCGCCTGCGACGTCCTCGTGACCCGGGTGCTCGCGTCGGCGGCGGGCCTCGTCGGTACCCTCGACGCTCCGCGCGATCCCGCGGTGGTGGCGCTCCTCCTCGGTCTGGATGGCGCGCGCTACCTGCACTTCCGGACCTCGGTCCGGGCGGCGCGCCACCGCGAGCCCGTGACCATGCGCGACGCCTTCGAGGGCTTCACGCTGGCCCTCGAGGCGCGCCGCGCACGCGAGCTGCTCCGCCGCTGAACGGCGGCGCCCTCAGAACAGGTTGCCGAGGCGCTTCACGATGCCAGCGCGCGAGTAGAGCGCGCGCAGCAGGCGGAGCTGCCAGCGGTAGGTCTTCTGGCCGTACGGAAACCAGAGCGGGTCGCTCGACGTCTCGGGGACACGCGACGAGAGCACGTGACGCACGTCGCACATGTCGCGGAGGGCGTCGTCGCCGTGCACGCGGCCGAACCCGCTCTGCTTCACGCCGCCGAACGGAGCCTCGGCCGCGGCGTAGTTGGTGAGCACGTCGTTGACGACGACGCTGCCCGCCTCGATGCGCTCGGCGAGCCGCTTGCCCTTGTCGCGGTTCTTCGTGAAGACGTACGCGTTGAGGCCGAGGTGCGAGTCGTTGGCGAGCCGCACCGCCTCGTCGTCGGAGGAGACCTTCTGGATGGGCACGATCGGCCCGAAGATCTCCTTCTTCATCACGTCCATCGAGTGGTCGCAGCCGGAGAGGACGGTCGGCTCGAAGAACTGGCCGGGTCCCTCGCGGCGCTTGCCGCCCGCCTCGAGCCGCGCGCCCTTGGCGAGCGCGTCGGCGACGAGGGACTCGGCGACCTCGATCTGTTTCGGGAAGATGATGGCGCCGACGTCCACCGGCGTGGCGGCGGCGGGGTCGCCTTGGCGCAGCTCGTTCGTGAGCTCGCGGACGCGCGTGACGAGCTCGTCGTGGATCGACTCGTGCGCGTAGACCCGCTCGACCGAGATGCACACCTGGCCGGCGTTCACGAAGCCGCCGAAGACGACGGCCCGCGCGGTGCGCTCGACGTCGCAGTCACCGCACGCGAGGAGCGGCGCCTTCCCACCGAGCTCCATGACGCACGGCACGAGGTTCGCCCCGCAGGCGGCGGCGACGCGCTTGCCGGTCTCGACGCTGCCCGTGAACACGAGCTTCTGGATGCCGGCCTCGACGAGCGCCTGGCCGACGTCACCGTGGCCGTACACGACGCCGAAGAGATCCTCGGGCAGGCCCGTGCCGTCGAAGATCTCCTTGGCCTTGGCGATGCTGAGCGGCGTCACCTCGCTCGGCTTGACGACCACCGCGTTGCCCGAGACGAGCGCCGCCACCACGTCGCCCATGGGGATGACGAAGGGAAAGTTCCACGGCGAGATGACGCCGACCACGCCGCGCGGCGCGTAGTGGATCTGGCTTCGCTTGTGCTTCAGGAGATGAAGCGGCACGTCGTGCGGCGCGAGGATGCGCGCGGCGTTCTTGCAGTAGTAGGTGAGGAGGTCGACGGCGACCATGACCTCGTGCGCGAGCGCATCGTGACGGGGCTTGCCACACTCGCGGCTCACCACGTCGACGATCTCCTCGGCCCGCTCGACGAGCGCGTCGCGCAGGCGATAGAGCCGCTCGGCCCGCTCCTCGATCGGCAGGACCGCCCACGCGACCTGCGCCTTCTTCGCGCGGGCAACGGCGGCGCGCACGTCGGCGACGCTCGAGACGCGGACCTCGCCCAGCAGCTCGCCGGTGGCGGGCGCGTAGCTCTTGATGGTGCTCACGAGCGCTCGATCAGCTCGATCTTGTAGCCGGTGGGGTCCTCGACGAAGGCGATGACCGTCGTCCCGTGCTTCATCGGCCCGGGCTCGCGCGTCACCTTGTAGCCGAGGGATCGGACGCGCTCGCAGTCGCGCTTGATGTCGTCGGTGCCGAGGGCGATGTGCCCGTACGCGTCGCCGAGCTCGTAGCTCGTGACCCCCCAGTTGTACGTGAGCTCGAGGACCGTGTTGCTCGCCTCGTCGCCGTACCCCATGAAGCAGAGCGTGAACTTGCCGCCCGGGTACTCGCTCTCGCGCAGGACCTTCATGCCCAGCGCTTCGCCGTAGAACTTCTTGGAGGCCTCCAGGTCGCCGACCCGGAGCATCGTGTGGAGCATGCGCATGATTGGGCTCACCCTAGCGCTGTCGCACGGGCGCCCAAAGCACGAATGCCATCGTGGTCGGGAGCGAGAGCAGCCCGAGCGACACGAGCGCCGCGCCGTAGCCGTGGGTGCGATCGATGAGCAGCCCCACGAGCGGGCTCGCCACGATGTGCGCGAGAGACTGCGCCCCCGCGCAGAGCCCGCCGGCCGCCGCCGTCCGGCTCACCGGGACGCGCGCCATCAGATCGGCGGTGATGAGGCCGTTCAATCCGCCGACCCCTGCCGAGGAGAGCCCGAGAAGAGCGACCGCGACCGGCACCGACGGGGCGAGCGGCGTGAGCGCCAGCGTCGCGACGAGCGCGCCCGCGGCGAGGAAGAGGCCATTGTGCGTCGCGCGCGCGGCGCCGAGCTCGTGGTCGGCACGCGACCGCTCGAGGCGCGTCGCGAGGAGCCCGAACCCGACCGCGCCGACGTCGAAGAAGAGGAGCGGCACGACGAGGTGACCGCCCACGCCGGTCTTCGGCACCTGCCAGCGCTCGACGAGGTACTGCGAGGTCCAGTTCTGGACGAGCATCGCGCTGGGCGCCGACCCGACGATGGCGACGAGGCTGCGCAGGACCGCGGGGGTGCGGAGCAGCGCGCGCCACGGGGCGGGGGCGTCGGGATCGCCGGCGGGTGCGGTTCGTTCGGGCGCGAGGCGACCGCCCCGCGTCATGAAGAGCCAGACCGGCAGCCAGCACGCCCCGACCACGGCGGTCCCGACGAAGGCGAACCGGAACCCGTGACGGGCGGCGAGCGCGACCGCGAGCGGCGCCGCGATCATCCCGCCGACCGAGCTCCCGATGAACAGCATGCCGTACGCCGCGGACCGCCGCCGCGCCGGCAAGGCGCGCCGGATCGACTGGGCCGCGGCGGGGAAGCTCGGCGACTCCGCGGCGCCGAGCAAGATGCGCAACGCGAACAGGACCGCGAACGACGTCGCGAGCGCGTGCAGGCCCGCGATCACCGACCACACGACGACCGCGAGCGCGAAGCCCCGGCGCGCGCCGAGCCGGTCGACGACCGCGCCCGCGATCGGCGCGCCCACGAGGTAGGCCATCGAGAAGCCGCTCACCAGCCAGCCGTACTGGACGTGCGGGATGTCGAGCGCGCTCCGGACCATCGGCGCGATGGCGCCGAGCGTCGCGCGGTCGATGTAGCTTACACTCATTCCCAGCGTCGCGATGATCGCGACGGGCCAGCCGAGGCTGCCCGCGGAAGAAGAAGGCGGGTCCGAGGCGGGGGAGGGGGGCGCTTGCACGACGCTCACGCGGCCATCCTGCCATGCTTTCGGAGGCTCTTGGCGACGCGCGCACGCCGCCGGCGCAGCGCGTCGAGAGCCTGTTGTCCGCCTCTTCCTGCTTCTTCGTGTACGCTTTCGAGCGATGGCCGAGGTCCTGCCTTCCGAGGAGCTGATCGAGGAGCCGAGCGAATTCCCGGACTCGCTCGGCGCCCTCCAGCCCGGCATGCGCCTCGGCCGCTACGAGCTGCTCGTGCCGATTGCCCGCGGAGGCATGGCGCGCGTCTGGGCGGCCCGGCTGCACGGTCAGCGCGGCTTCCAGAAGCTCGTCGCGATCAAGGTGATCCTCCCGCACCTGGCGCAGGAGCCCGAGTTCGAGCGCATGTTCCTCGACGAGGCGCGCATCGCCTCGGGCGTGCACCATCCGAACGTCTGCGAGATCTACGAGCTCGGCGAGGAGCAGCGCACGCTTTACCTCGTCATGGAGTGGGTGAGCGGCGACTCGTTCTCGCGCGTGCTCCGCGCCTCCGGGCGCACCGAGGCCGTCGATCCGCGCGTCGTCGCGCGCATCGTGGCCGACGCGTGCGCCGGGCTGCATGCCGCGCACGAGCTCACCGACGACGACGGGCGCCCGATGGGCGTCGTGCATCGCGATCTCTCCCCGCACAACATCCTCCTCACCGCAGACGGCACCGCGAAGGTCTGCGATTTCGGCGTTGCGAAGGCGCTCGGTCAGCTGCACGAGGCGACCAGCGCCGGGCAGCTGAAGGGCAAGATCGCGTACATGGCGCCGGAGCAGATCACCGGCTCCGACGTCGATCGCCGGAGCGACGTGTTCTCGATGGGCTGCGTGCTCTACGAGGCGACCACCGGCGTTCGTCCGTTCCGGGGCGAAGGCGACCACCAGGTGATGCACGCGGTGCTGAAGGGCGAGGTGGCGCCGCCCACCACGCTCGTGCGTGGCTACCCGATGGAGCTCGAACGCATCGTCATGCGCGCGCTCGCGCCGAAGCCGCTGCTCCGCTTCCCGACCGCCGAGCGCATGCGCTTCGCGCTGGAGGAGCTCCTCGCCCGCGGGGCGCTCGTCACGCAGGCCAACGTCGCGCAGATGGTGAAGAGCCGGATCGGTGAGGGCATCGAGCGGCGCCGCGAGCGCATCCGTCAGGCATCCCTCGCGGGCGACCACGCCGGCGAGGGCGCTCAGGATCGCGCGCCCGGGTTCCGCGAGCCCGGCGGGATGACGCCGAGCCAGGGGCCGCAGGGGCACGGCAGCCACCGTTCGGGGGTCCAGCCCTCGAGCGCGGCGCCCGGGATGCGCCCGCCGTCGGGCCGTCCGCTCGTGTCCACGCTGCAGATGCAGCGGCCCGATTCGATCCCGGCGCTCCAGCGCCATCCGAGCGCGCCCGCGCCTTCCTACCCGGGCGCGGCGTACACGCCGAGCGGCCCGCAGCCGTCGGGGATGTCGCCTCACGGGTACGCGTCCCCCGGCTTGCCTCCTCCGGGGTTCGCGCCCGTCGCGCCCGGTCCGGCCTTCGCGCCGCCCGCTCCGGAGCGCGCGCCCGCCGGAGCCGGCCAGTACGCGATGGCGATCGTGGTCGGCGTCCTCCTCGCGGCGGTGATCGGCGGCGCGGCCTTCGCAGTGTGGAAGCGCAGCCATCCCGCGTCCCAGGAGGATCTCGGGACGGCCGCCTCCGCCAGCACCACGACGACGGCCGGCGCCGTCGAAGGAGGCGCGAAGGCGCCCCCGACCGAGGTCGCCCCCGACGTCTCCGCCGCTGCCCAGCCCGTCGCCGACCCCGCGGCCGTCCCGCCGGTCGCGGCGCCCGAGGAGACCGCCGCCGCGAGCGCCGCGGAGGCGCCGTCCAAGGATCCGCCGAAGGAGCCCGCGCCGAAGAAGAAGCGCGATCCTCGCCCCGACCCGGCTGTGCCGGCGAACCCCTACTAGCGAGCCTCCGGAGGGGTCTCTCCCGCCGCCCGCGCTGCACAGATCACCCTCCGCTTTCCGGCGGGCCGGTCTATGCTGCCGCCATGACCTGGCTCTCGCGCGGCGTGGTCGCGCTCGGGGTCCTCGCGCTCCCCCATGCGGCGTTTGCGCAGGACGCTCCCGTCGTCGATTCGGCCGCCGAGGCGCGGCAGCAGTACCAGCAGGGAACGACCGCCTTCCAGGCGAAGCACTACGAGGAGGCGGCTCTCCACTTCGAGGCGGCCGCCTCGTTCCGGACGAACGCGGTCGCCCTCTACACGGCGGCCCTCGCGTGGGACAACGCCGCGCGGCCGGAGCGCGCGGCCGACGCGTACGCGCGCGCCCTCGCGGTCGGCGGCCTCGAGGCGAAGCAGAGCACGCTCGCGAAGGATCGCGTCGCCCAGCTCGAGAAGATGCTCGGCACCGCGAACGTCACCGCGCCCGAGGGCTGGAAGGTGCAGCTCGACACGTTCACCGAGGTGCAGGTTCCAGCGCGGCTCCACGGCGCGTCGGGCGTCCACAGCCTGAGCGTGCGCGCTCCGGGCAAGCCGATCGAGCGCCGCGACATCACGCTGGACGGCGGGAAGGTGACGACCTTCGAGCTGAAGGACGAGCCGAAGCCCGCGCCCAAGGTCGAGGCGCCCAGGCCGGCGCCTCCGCCGGAGGTCGCTCCTCCGCCTCCGCGCGTCGAGGCGTCGTACTGGATCCCGCGCCGCGTCGCGGGCGTCGGCGTCGCCGGGGTCGGCTTCGCGTCGGTCGTGAGCGGCATCATCCTCGGGCTCCAGGCGAACAGCGCGAAGGATGCCTACGACGCGGGGCCCACGCAGGCCTCGTACGACCACGCCTCCTCGCTGCAGACCTGGACCAACGTGACGCTCATCGCGGGCGGCGTGCTGCTCGCGGGCGGCATCGCGCTCGTGGTCGTCCCCGACAAGAGCCGCGACGCCCGCGTGCAGGTCGGCGTCTCGCCGGCCGGCGCCGCGATGGCGGGGAGCTTCTGATGCGCCGCTTCTCCCTCTCGCGTGCCGCGGGCCGGCTCACCTTGCTCAGTGCGGTCGCCATCGTCACCGCGCTCACCGGCGCCGCCGCGGCGAGCTGCTCGCTGGGTCTCGACGAGTCACTCATCGGGCGCGGGCCCGACGGCGCCATCGCCGACGGCGCGCTCGTCGACCAGGCCGCGGCCGACGCCGGTGACGGCGCGCCTCCCCCGATCAACCCGGAGGGCGGTACGTGCACGACGGACGCCGACTGCAAGGGGACCTCCGGCTGCCTGACCGCGCGCTGCGACGTGCCGCGGAAGGCCTGCGTGCTCGACGTGTGCCGCCCGAGCACGTGCAACTCGGCGACGTGTGACCAGTCGTCGGCCAAGTGCGGCGCCGCGAAGACGTACCCCTTCCGCGCCGGCCAGTTCCCGGTCGGCGCGCCGGTCGGCTGCGGCGGCTCGCTCGCGCGCTGCTTCGCGGCGGTCTATCCGTTCGTGTTCGTGGGCACGCCGAACGGGGTGCTCGCGTTCGCGGCGTCGGATCCGCAGAGCACGAAGCCCCTTCCGGTGCCGGTCACCGGGCTCGGCTTCGTCCCCGCGCAGATCGTCGCGAGCGGTAGCCGCGTGTTCTTCCTCGGCGCGCCGACGGGGGCGGGCGCGAGCTCGCGGCTGCCCATCGCGTACGTCGACGTGCCGCCCGATCCGTTCGCCGTGAAGATCCCGGCGATCACGGTGCTCGGGACCTATCCGCGCCCCGCGACCGACCCGGTGATCCTCTTTCCGCGCGGCAACGACACGGCGCTCGGCGTCGACTACAACCTCGCCTCGGCCTACGCGTCGACGCCGGTGGAGCCGCCGCTCGTGGAGCCCGTGGTGTTCGGGTCCCAGGGCGTGACGTTCACCGCCGGCTCGTCGCCGCAGGCGGTGAGTGGCACGCGCCTCCTGATGGCGCAGATCAACCCCGCGCAGGTGCCGATCTTCGGCCTCTCCGGAGGCGCCGGTACGTCGATGCCGACCATGGCCGCGGACGTGCCGATCACGACGAACGGTCCGACCACCGGCCCGTTCTACTTCTCGCAGAGCGCGGACGGCGCGGTCTTCTGGGGCTCGGTGGGGCTCAACGCGCCGCCGGCGCCGCCGCAGCCGCAGACCATCCGCGCGGCGCGCGGGTACTTCCTCCTCGCCGACGGCACCGCCGCGATCGATCAGGCTGCGGGCCTCGACCTCGAGGTCTACGGCGCTGCCCCGCTCGGCACCGCGACGGTCGGTCCCGCGGCGATGCTGGACGGAAAGACCGCGATGGTGACGACCTCGATCCCCGCCAACACTGCGCTCACGAACGTCGGCTTCGTGCGGCGTGACCCGCTCGGCCTCGTCAAGAACGGCGACGGCAGCCCGCGGCGCTTCCAGCTCACGCTTCCGGTGAGCCAGCTCGCGGCCGCCGGGTCTCACGGCCTCGGGTACCTGCTCGCCCTCGATCCGGGCGCGCCGGCCGACCCGCTGGTCTACGTCTTCGATCCCGCCTGCGCCCCCTGAGCGTCAGCGGGCGGTGCGCGCCGCGGCGACGATGACCGCGGACTCGCGCGCGCCGAGCGCGAGGTAGACGCTCGATGCGTCGGCCTCGAGGGCCGACACGACGGCGAGCGTCTCGTCCTCCAGCACGACGCGCGCGGCGCGCGTGCCCGGCCCGAGCGGCAGGGCCATCAGCGCCTCGCGTGATCCGTCGAAGTAGAGGAGCTCGTTCGAGTGAACGCGGATGGGCGCGTCGCGCACGTCACGCGCGAGCACCTCCGCGTCGCCGCCTTGCTTCGGGAACCGAAGGACCGCGCGCGAGTGTTCCGCGTCGGCGATGACGTACACGTACGCGTCGTCGAGCTCCGCGTGCGTGAAGCGGGCGCCGGTGGCCACCGTCTCGAGCTCGCCCCTCGCGTGTGCGACGCGGACGATCCGCGACGGCGTGACGACGTAGGCGTACGCCGCATCCGCCATCACCGCCCGCGGCGCACCCTCGAACGAAGCGAGCTTCGTCGTCTCGCGTCCGCCGACGCGGAGCAGGGCGCCGCCCGCGCCGAGCGCCTCGGCCACGAAGAGCTCGTCGCCCGCGCCGGCCACGTCCGCGAAGATGCCGTGGTCCCGCAGCGTGGTCGGCTGCGCGCCGCCCGTGACCGGTGCGCGGAGCACGGCGTCCCCGGGGCTCGCGATCCACGTGATGAAGCCGCCCTCCAGCGCCAGCGCGCCCGACACCGGCGCATGCCGCGCGATGCGCACCGGGTCGCCGCCGACCTTCGGCACCGCGAAGACGCCGTCCTCCTCGCTGTCGCCGTAATAGAGGCGCGCGTCGTCGACGGCGATGGCGCGTGCGCTCGCACGGGCGAGGACGCGGACCGGGACCTTCGCGACCACCGGCGGGCGCTCCGGCGGAGGAGCCGGAGGAACCCCGCCCTCGAGCGCGCCTGCGTCGGCGCCGCGCGCGCGTCGGTCGCCGGCAACGTCCCGGGTGCGTGGCGGTCCGGCGCTGCAGCCGAGCGCGACCGCCGCAAGCACCCCGGCCGCCGAGGCGATCCCGACGAGCCCCCACGCCTTCGAGGCTCGCCGCACCACGGCAACGAACCTAGCGAATGCCTGCGGCGCACACCACCGCGAAGGCGCGGTTGCCACGCACGCGCCACGGGGCTATCGAGCTCTTCCGTCGATGCCTCTCACCGACTTCCGCGTCTCACGCTGGCTGCGTAGCCCGCACCTCCAGACGTTCGGCGCGGCCGTACCGCTGTTCGCGCCGCCCGCCTCGCATGCCGAGGTCGACACCGAGGAGCTCCGGCTGCCGCTCACCGGGGCACGTGATGCCGACGCGCACCACGCGCTCCATGCGCGCGGCTGGTGGATCACCGACGCGCAGGGCGGCCGCCTCGTGCGTCCGGTGGTCGTGCTGGTCCACGGCATCGGTGGGTCGAGCCGCTCGCGGTACGTCGTGCGCGCCGCGGTCGCTCTCCACCGCGCCGGCTACCACGTCGTGCGGCTCGATCTCCGCGGCGCGGGCGCGAGCACGCCGGACGTGCCCTCGCTCTACCACGCGGGCCTCAGCGACGACCTCGCGCTGGTCACGGCGCATCTCGCGAAGCAGAGCCACGTCGATGGCGTCGTGCTCTTCGGCTTTTCCGGCGGCGGCAGCCTCGCACTCAAGCTCGCGGGGGAGCTCGGCGCCGCTCCGCCGGCCGGTCTGCGCGCGGTCGTGAGCGTCTCGGCGCCGCTCGACTTCACGAAGGTGGTCGCCTGGATGGATGGGCTCCGCCGCCTTCCATACCGCTTCCACGTGCTCCGCGGCCTGTCGAATGGCGCGCGCGTGTTCGCCGAGCAGCATCCGGAGCGCGCCCACTACCGCCCGCAGGACGTGAAGCGTCTCAGCTCGTTCCGCTATTACGACGCCTCGATCATCGTGCCCATGCACGGGTTCGACGACGTCGACGGGTACTACGCCGCGGCGAGCCCCGGCCCGCTCCTGCCGCGGATCGCGGTGCCCACCTTGCTCCTCCACGCCGCCGACGATCCGATGGTGCCGTCGTCCTCGGTCGTGCCCTGGCTGGGCGCCGCCTCGCCGTCGGTCGAGGTGGCGGTCTCGCATGCGGGCGGCCATCTCGGCTGGGTGACGGGGCTCGACGAGGCGAGCTGGATCGAGAGCTGGCCGGCCCGCCGCGCGCTCGCGTTCCTGCGCGACAAGGTTCCGTTCACGGGCGACCCGAAGTAGGGTCGGTCCGTGCTCCTCTCGTGGCTCCCCAAGGCGGCGTACGGCATCGTCCACGAGGCGACGCGTCACATCCTGCGCCGGCCGGTGGTCGGGGTCGCGGCGGTGGCGCGCACCCGTGACGGCCGCACGCTCCTCATCCGCCGGGCCGACACCGGCACCTGGGGACTGCCGGGCGGAACCCTCGAGTGGGGGGAGACCCTGACGACGGCGCTCGCGCGCGAGCTGGAAGAGGAGGCGGGCGTGACCTCGCTCGAGCTCGTCCGCGTGCTCGGGGCCTGGTCGGAGCCGTCGCGCGATCCGCGGTTCCATGCCGTGACGATCGGCGTCGAGGTCCTCGTCGACCCGCCGGCCAAACCTCCCAGCAATCCTCTGGAAATCCGCGAAGCGCGCCTGTTCGACGCCGCCGATCTGCCCGCCTCCTTGGCCTTCGGCCAGGAGGACATCGTGGCCGCCGCCTCGGACCCGTCGCGCACCGTCCTCGAATAGAGCAGGCGGTTCGACCGTAAGAAGCAGGACGTCCACCACGTTCTTGCGGCGCTCCGGAAACTTCGCGCGCTGCCGCGCGTCGTAGACGGGCCTTCTTCATGTCGTCCACCCGCGCCTACGGCACCGAAAAGACCGCGCCGACCCGGCCTTCGCTCGGGGTCCCGGCGCCGCGCGGCAGCGGGACCCGCCGGGCGCACCCGTGCCCGACGTGCGGCGGGATCCGCGCGCATGCAGATCGGTCGGCCGGCTCGCACGTAGACGACCACCCATCCGGCGACGACGCCCAGGAGCATCTGATGGCCAACCTCGAGAGCCCCCGCCTGCGCGAGAGCCGTGAACGTATCGGCGAATACCTCGTGAAGCGCCTCATCGGCGAGGGCGGCATGGGCAAGGTCTACGAGGCGGAGGAGCGGCTCTCGAAGCGCCGCGTCGCGCTGAAGGTGCTTCGCCCGGAGCTGACCCGCCACGAGGACGGGCGGCGACTCTTCCTGAACGAGATGCAGATCCTGGCGCATCTCGAGCACCCCAACCTGGTGCGCAGCCTCGCCTCCACGGAGACCGACGGGCAGCTCGTCATGGTCCTCGAATACCTGAGCGGGCGGACGCTGCGCCAGGAGCTCACGCGCCGCGGGACGCTCCCCTGGTACGAGGCGGTCGAGCACGTCGCGCGCATCGCCGATGCCCTCACGGTCGCCCACGAGCAGGAGCCCGCCATCGTGCACCGGGATCTCAAGCCCGAGAACGTGATGCTCACCGCGGCTGAGAGCGATCCCGAGAACGGCCCGGTGACCGGCCTCAAGGTCATGGATTTCGGCATCGCGAAGGTGCTCGAGGGCATCCACGGCACGAACACGCAGAGCATCGGCACGCTCCAGTACATGTCGCCCGAGCAGATCGACGCGCGGACCATCGACGCGCGGAGTGACCTCTACGCGCTCGGCCTCGTCTTCTACGAGATGCTCTCCGGCGACCCGCCGTTCAACTCGCCGTCGCCGCGCGAGCTGCTGAACCTGCAGTGCACCGCGACGCCGCCTCCGCTGGCCGAGGACGTCCGCCGCGGGCTCCCGCGCGGCGTCGAGGAGCTCCTCTTCGCGCTCCTCGAGAAGAAGCCCGACCAGCGGCCGGGCTCGGCACGCGAGGTGGCCTCGCGTCTCGCGCCCTTCCGCGCGGCGGTCGCGGCGCCCGCGTCGCCGGCGCGTTCGGCATGCGCGGCGTGTGCGGAGCGGCATCGGAG
>JAQBQL010000231.1 GCA_028287035.1 Labilithrix sp.
GCCCGCGATGCCGGATGGCCCCGCGCCCGCGGTCGACGCGGGGCCGCCGCCGGCGGTGATCACGGCGGGCGACGCGTCGGTCGCGGCGCCGGTGCGCGCGAAGGTGGAGCTCCACCTCGTCTACGTGAACGGGCTCATCGATCCCGCGAACTACGCAAAGGGCGAGGGCACGCTCGTCTCGCTCGACAAGGCGGTGCTCGCGGCGGTGAAGGCGCGGCTCCCGGCGTACGAGGCGGCGAACGACGTCGACGTGACGGTCGACGCGAGGCGCATCAACGTCTACACCGACCTGAACGGGAACGTCCCGACGCCGGGCACCGACGACGGCAGCGGAGCCGAGGTCGCGGTCAAGTGGCGGAGCCAGCTCGCCGCGAAGCTCGCCAAGGCCTTTCCGAAGGGCGAGAAGAACATCGTCCTCATCGGTCACAGCACCGGCGGCCGCGTGTCGATGGAGATGGCGGCGGACGTCGGCGGGCCGAGCGGGCTCGTCGGGTTCGGCAACTGGGGATGGCGGGACCGCATCGCCGGCGTGGTCAGCGTGCACGGCATGCTCGACGCGCTCGGCGGCTACACGACGTCGCCGCGCGTCGTCTCGTTCGAGCTCGGTTGCAAGACATCGAAGAAGAGCGGCTGGTGCGAGTATGCCGCCAACATCTCCGCGGTGCCCGCGGCGGACTGGGTGGCGGTCAACAAGCGATCACTCGTGCTCACGGGCGAATACGACGATTGCGGATTCCCGATCTGGGGCGAGACCTCGGACAACGCGCTTCCCCTGCGCGCGCAGGGCAGCCCGGCCTCGGTGGGATTCTCGCTGGCCAAGCTGTCGGGCGGGCAGTACAGCGTCGCGCACGGCACGCTTTACGGGCGGTTCTGCCATAGCGACATCACGAGCGGCACTTCTCCGCGGCATCAGCAGTCGGTGACGAATGCCACGAACGCGATCGTGAAGTGGCTGTTCGATTCGGCGCCGCGCGTGATGAATCCCCTCGAGGAGGACCAGGCGGCGCACAGCCCGACCCTGAGCGGCGGCGCGTCGTCGGTCGTGCGACCCGTGCCCGCCGCGTGCCCGGCCGGCTGGAAGGGCGCCGGCCTCTCGCTCGCCGGCAATTGCAGCCATCCCGGCTTCACCGATGGCGACGATCATCCGATGACCGCCGCGCAGCTCGTCGCGACGAAGGTGGGCTGCGGCGGCTCCGTCCAGTGGAAGAACACGCACGGGGACGGCCACGCGGGGACGCTCTGGTTCAAGGCGTACGGCGAGCCCGCGGCGAAGTCCGGCCTGCTCGACGCGCTCGCGCGTGAGTGAGGGCGCGGCCACGGAGCGGGGTACGGAGATCCTCCCGCTGACCGGGCTGCGGGCGCTGCTCGCCTGGTGGGTCGTCTTCTTCCATTTCGGCGAGCCGGTTTTCGCGGGGACGTGGCCCTGGCGCGTGCTCCATTCGGGATATCTCGCGGTCGACGTCTTCTTCGCTCTCTCGGGGTTCGTGCTGGCGAGACGTTATGCGACGACCGAGCTGGGCACCGGCGCGTCACGGCGGGCCTTCTCAGGCAAGCGCCTCGCCCGGGTGTATCCGCTCTACCTGGTGAGCCTCGCCATCGGCTTCGCGGCCGGCTGGCCGGCGACCGGGGTTGCGCTGCGGTCGTCGACCGGACGAGCGCGCGCCGTCCTCCAGCTGCTGGGGCTCAACGCGTGGGCGCACATTGCCATGTTCGCCCACAACTGGGCGGCCTGGTCACTGTCGGTGGAGATCTTCTTCTACGCGCTCTTCCCGCTCCTGTTTCCGGCATTGCGGCGCCTGTCGCGCCGCGGAATGCGCGCGCTTCTCGTGGGCTGTTTCGCCGCCGTGCTCGCCGCGCCGCTCCTCTACTCGGCGCTCGGACCGGACCATCTCGACCACCCGCTGGGGCTCGGCGACGAGGTGCTGTGGAGCTGGTATCTCAAGTTCTTCCCGCTGCAGCGACTCCCGGAGTTCGTGGCCGGCGCGCTCGTCGCGCTGCTCACCGGGCGCGAGCGGACCGTGGTGAGCGCGCGTGCCGGGATCGGCGCAGCGGCCCTGCTCCTCGGCATTGCGGTATCCGGCATCGTGCCCTATGCGTATTTGCAGGCCGGCGTCCTGCTGCCGCTGGTCGTCACGGTGCTGGCCAGTCTGGATCGCGCGCGTGTGGCGGTCCTCTCGGCGCGTGGCGTGGTCCTGCTGGGCCGCGCGAGCTACGCGACGTACATCCTGCACGTCCCGCTTTTTTTGATGGCGGCCCGTTTCGACCCGGGGTTGTGGCAGACGGGTTCGCACGTGGTCGCGTACCTGCTCTTCCTCCTTGCCGTTTCGCTCGCCGCCCACCGGTTCATCGAGGAGCCGGCCCGGAAGGCCGTAACGGCATGGATGGTGGGCCGGCGGCGCGCGTTCGAGGAAGCGGCGCCGCGCTGACCGCGCGGTGGTGAGCGCGCCTCAATGCCCGGGACAGGGGCGCGTGGTGCATCCAAGGGTTGGCGTGGACGTGGTGGCGTTGACCGTACAGACGCAGGTGTTGCAGCCGTCGGCCGCCGCACACGTGGTGGTCCCGTCGGCCGGGCAGGACGAGGTGCCGGACGGCCCGGCGTAGGTGCACGAGCCCGCGTCCAACGTCGAGCCCACGTCGCCACCATTCACCTCCCCACCGCACGCAGCGATGGCGAACAGGAGGACGAGGTGGAGAGGTCTTCTCATCGTGAGAGCATAGGCTGCGCGGGCGGTCGCCGATAGGCCTGCATAAGCACGAAGCGGGCGACCACCGCACCACAGTTCCGATTCGGAACTACGCGCCGTCTCGGCTCAAGCCCGTCGCGGGGGCGCCGCGGAGCGGCCCACTTCCCACGAAAGTCGCCACGCTGAGAACGTGGTCGCGCGCCTCAGCTCACGACCCGGGCGGGTGGGCCACGGGGGAGCTGTCATCGTCCGGCTGGCGGAAGCGCGATACACGCTGCATCCGTCGGGCGCGCTCTCGTCGCTTCGCTGCGCAGCCGAGTGGGAGGGTCCGCACGTCCCCTCGGGACCTCGGCCGGCGAGATGAGGCCCGGCCACTGGCTTTGCCAGAGATGGTTCAACATGAATGTCAGCGCACGGGAGCACGGGGACGTGTCCGGGGGGAGCACCGGGCGCTGGATGAAGCGCTCGGAGCAGAGCGCGGACGAGAGCGGGTCTCGCACACCCGGTTCGACGACCCCATGATGATGGGAATTCTGAAGTGCATACACGAGCGCGTTCCGCGCCTGGCGCCGGCTCGTGAGGTCCTCGCGATGATAGCGATCACCCCAGATCGGCCCGCGGCGGCGACGCAGGACATGATGATTGAGCCGCCGCGAGACCCGCGTCTGGAAGCCCCGGATGGCGCTGGAGAGCGCGCGCTCGTCGTCCGCCTCCACGACGAGATGAAGATGATTGCTCTGGATCGAGAACTCGACGATGCGGAGGTCGTCACGCGCGCTCTTCATGGCGCGGATGACGCCGCCGGTCGCTCGCGCCATCACCTGGCTTCGAAAGGACGGAAGACCCCGGGCGCCACGCAGCGTGATGTGCACCGGCGTATACGGAGATAGCCGGGGTCGCGCCCGATGCGCCGTCCGCCGCTGCCCCGGCGGCAGCGGCTTGCGACCGGCATTCCTGCGTGCGCCCCCGCGTCCGGGGACCCGAAGCGGGAGAGCAAGCTGCGACCCATCTTGCATGTTCACATTCTAGCAATTGGGCCGAACGTGGCAAACGTTTGATTCGGGCGATCGTCATCTACTCGGCATTACGCACGGGGCCAGCTGCCGCGTCCCCGCAGCCACTCCGCATCTCCCGCATGAAGCGTTACCGACGAAGCGAGCCGCCGGTCACGAACGTTTCAGCTGGGCCCACGACGCCGCGGCCGCGGCGGATGCCCGCCGCCGAGGGCGCGGTCCGGCAGATGGGCGCCGATTGGCCGCGCGCTCCGCCTCGTGACCGCGACCCGCGCAGCCGCCGCCCGGGCGTACCCACGTGGCTTAGCGCGCACCGCTCGCTCGTGATTTAGGCGCCGCCTCCGACCCGCGCCGCCCGGGCGTACCCACGCGGCCTAGCGCGCGCCGCCCCGCTCGCTCGTGACCTAGCAGGCTGCTGATGATGCTTCCGAGGTGCACCACACGGCGCCCGCCTCCGATTCGGATGTGACACGGAGGGTCGTCGGCCGGCTCGGCGATGTTTCGCCGAGCCGGCCTGCGCGGCCTCGGCCCAGTACCGCGAGAGGGCTGTCCCTCATGCGGGCTGCTCCATGAGCTTCGCGCAGTAAGTCGAAGGCCGCAGCGAGCATGTACGCGGCGGTCTGATTGCGCCAAGCCCGACGTGTCGCGTCTTTCGAAAGTTGCCGACCGTCTCGAGCCAGCCGAAGATCTCCTCGACCCGTTTCCGGACTCGCTGGCTCACCGCATAGCCGCTGTGTGCTTGGCATTTGGCGTGACGTTGCGGGCGCGGCATGCCACGACGAAGTCGCGCGTGTCGTGGCCCTTGTCGGCACCGAGCGTCACTCGGCGCCCGCCGGGCACGTTCGCGTCTGGCATCGCGAGCGCGTCGCGCCGCTCGGCGTGACCGTCCGCGGGATCAACCTGGAGATCCACGATGAGCCCCTTGCGATTCTTCATCAGCGTATGTGCCGAGTATGAGAGTTTGGCCTCGTTCCCGCGGCCTTCCGCGCGAGCCGCGCGTCGGGATCGGTGTTCGACTCGTGCGTGTCGTTGCTTCGCGTCTCGACGTGGAAGTCGACGGTCGGTTTGCCGGGATCGTCCGGCGGCGTCTTGTCGTTGTCGCCGTTCTTCGTGAAGCTCTCGAGCGATGCCACGAGTCGATGAGAGTGCCGTCGACCGTCAAGTGCTCGCTGCTCATCAGCTTCGCGGACCTCGCCTGCGCGATGAAGGCGCGAAAGAATTCGCCGGCAACATCGTGGGCCAGAAGTCGCTCACGATTCTTGGTGGAGACCGTAGGAACGAAGCTCTCCTCCACCATGTCCATGTCGAGGGATCACCTGAAGAGGAGGTTCTAGTCGAGTTGCTCGCAGACTTTGAGCGGCCGCTCCGGCGGGATCGACGGGCGCGCGGTGCCCGCGTACATCGCGCCGAACACCGGTGAAAGGCTTGCGAGAGCCGTGTCCGCCAGCTTCTTGGTCGCCCGAAGAGGATGCTCCCCCGGAACCCGGTCCCCGGGCCGCATCAGGCACAGCATCGACGATTGCTTCGTGCTGGCTCCGCGCATGTGACCGATCGATCACACCCGGTCCCCGCCGCCGATCCTCCTCGCGGCTCGTTTTTCAGCAGCCTGCTAGCAATTGCCAGAAAGAGTGCAATGTTTGATTCGGGCGATCGTCATCTACTTGGAATTTCGAGCGGTGCCAGGTGCCGCCGTGCAACAGCGAGCACCTGCGTCGATCGCAAACGCGTTCTCGATGAAGCGCGCTGCCGGCCAGGATCGTTTCTCCTGCCTTTGCGCCGCCGCGACCGGGGCGCATCTCCGCCGCCGCGGCGGCGTCCCGCAGACCGGCGCCGCTCGCCGCGCGCTCCGCGTCGTCACCGCGA
>JAQBQL010000250.1 GCA_028287035.1 Labilithrix sp.
CGCGCTCGGGGCGCGGGTCGGCGCGGAGACGCGGCGCGGCGCCGTGGCGTGGTCGTACGCGGCGCTCTCGCTCCTCGTGCTGGGGCTCGCGTTCGCGGTGGGCGCCTGGGCGGCGAGCGGCATGGAGACGGGGCTCGCGACCGCCCTGGCGACGCTGGCGGTGACCCGGCTCTCGGCGCGGACCGCGTCATGGCAGCCCGCGCTGCTGGCTGGTCTCGCGGCGACGTTGCGACCCGAGCTCGTGGTGTGGGCGGTCGCCCTTGCCGCGGGCGCCGCGACGGTCGCTCGCGCGAACGGAGGGCCCGAACGGCCCGCGGCGCGCCGCGCCGTCGTCGCGGTCGTGCTGGCGGCCGGACCCTTCGCGCTCTGCGCGCTCGTGCGGCTCGTGGTGTTCGGACGACCCGCTCCGCTCGCCGTGCTCGCCAAGCCGAGCGATCTCTCGCACGGTCTCGTCTACGCCGCGGCGGGCCTCCTCGTCGTGCTGACGCCGCTGCTCGTCCTTGCGCCGGTCGCCTTGTGGCGGCGGCGCGGGGCGCCGCTCGCGATCGTGCTGGCGTTCGCCGCGCACGTGCTGGTCATCGTCGCGGTCGGCGGCGACTGGATGCCGTACGCGCGCCTCTTCGTCCCGGTCACACCGTCGCTCGTGCTGGCCGCGGTGCTGCTCGAGCCTCACCAGCGCGCGTCCTTCGCCTTCGGCCGCGTGGCCGCGGCGCTGGTGGTCGGGGCGCTCGTCGCGCGCCAGGCGGCGCCGGCGGGTCGCACGGTCGGCGCCGACCGCGCGGACCTCGTCCGGCGGGCGCGCCCGGTGCTCGCGAGCGCCCACGTCGTCGCCGCGCTCGACGTGGGGTGGGTGTCGGCGTCGGTCGCGGACGACGCGCGCATCGTCGATCTCGCGGGCCTCACCGATCCGCAGATCGCGCTGCTCCCCGGAGGTCACACCTCGAAGCGCGTCGACGTCGCCATGCTGCTTGACCGCAACGTGGACGCCGTGCTCGTCTACTCCGAGCCGCGCGTCGTCGAGCTGCGGCTGCTGCGCGCCGAGCTCTTCGCGGCGCGGTTCGAGAGCCGGGAGCAGCTGCCGCTCGGCGCCAGGGGCGCGTTCTACACCGTCTACCGGCGGCGAGCGCTCGCGCCCTGAACGAGAACAGCTATCGCTTGGCGGAGACGCGCGCCGGCGAGGCGACCGCGTGGAAGCCGGAGGGCGTGGCGACGTCGGTGGTGGCGGCGAGGCGCCCTTCGCTGGCGGCCGGCCTCGCGCTCGCGCGGCGCGCCGTGACGAGCGTGCGCACGAAGTCGTCCCATGCCGAGCGGTTCGGCCCGGCGAGGCCCCACAGCTGCAGCCCGACACCGGGCGGCGGACCTTCCGGATCGTCGCTGCACGGAACGACGTGCACGGCCATCGCGTGCGCCTCGAACTCGCGGTCGGCGAGGGACACCTTGAGGCGCACGAGCGAGCGCAGCGCGGGCGGCTCCGGCGTGCGCACGAAGAGGCCCTTGTAGCTGACGTCCGCGGTCTCCGCGGCGACGGGCACCTTTCCGCGGTACACGACGATCGGTACGCGGACGTCGATTCGCGGCTCGCGCCTCTGGTTGTCGGTGTTCGTCGCGCTCACGCAGGCGTCCTCTTCCGCGCACCCTAGCGGCTTTTCGAGGTGACGCCACTTCGCGGCAGCGCATGCGTTCGTCGCCGCACGAGCGCGCGCTCGCATGGACACTCGAGCGTGCACGTCGGGCGTGGTCAGTCGGCCGACCGGCGCTTGCCTTGCGCCTTCGCGCCACCGACGAGCCCGAGCACGAGAAGCGCCGCGAAGAAGCCTGCCACGCCGAACGCGAGTGCCTGCACGGGACGATCGCCATGGTAAGTGGCGCGTCCAGTGCCCCAGGCGACCCAGCCGACGCCAGCGAGTGCCGCGCCCATGACGAGCGCCTTGAGGACGGCGCCGAACCGGTAGACGAGCCACGTGGGTACGACGCCGACCGCGCCGAGCACGATGGGGAACACGTAGCGCGTCCTCGTGCCGAGCAGCGGCAGCGCATGGCCGCGGGCCACGAGCTCCTCCGCGCCGAGCGTCGCCGCGTAGCCGGCACCGGCCCCGGCGATGACGAAGAGCAGCGCGTAGCCGAACGCGCCGAGCGCGCCGGCGACGCGTGCCTTGCGCTCGCTCGCCTCGCGCCTGGCGACGCGCGCCTTCCGTTCCGCCTCGGCCTGCGCCTTCGGGTCGGGCGCCGGAGGGGGCGGCGGCAGCGACTTCTTCTCCTTGGCCTGACGGGTCTCCGGGCTCGTGTCCTTGCGTTCGCGCGGCGGCGTCGCGAGCGGCGCCATGACCGGCTGCCGCTCGACGGAGCCGAGCGCATCCTGGAACGTCGGCCGGTCACCTTCCGGGCCGCTCCCGTCGCGCACGCGCAGCCCGTAGCCATGCGCCTTCGCGCGCGCGAGGAGCCGCGCGCGCTCCGCCTCGTCGAGGGACGTATCGCGTCCCAGCAGCAGCGCCTGCCTGGCGCCGCCGAGCTCGGCGAGCGCACGATCCCAGGCTGGCGATCCGGGCTCCGCGTCGACCCCCGCGGCCCGCGCCGCGTTCCGGTACCAGACGTCGGCCTTCTCGGGGTCGGTCTTGTAGTGGATGCCGAGCTCGTAGAGGTTGCCGAGGTAGATCTTCGCCGGGATGGAGCCCTTCTCCGCCGCCGAGCGAAGACGCATCGTGCCCTCCTTGAGGTCCTGCGGGACGACCGGGCCGCCGTTCAAGAGGAAGAGCGCGACGGCGTACTCGGCCTCGCCGCTGCCGAGGAGGGCCGCCGCGCGGTACGCCTCGAGGCACCTCGCGAGGTCGCGACCTCCGGGCGCGGTGCCCGCGCGATGCGCCTTCGCGAGCGCGAGCAGACCGGGAACGTCTTGCCGCGCGCGGAGCGCGTCGAGATCGAACGCGTCCGCGGCGAGCGTGCCCTGCTCGTCCTCGCTGTCGGGCTCGCGTGAATCGGGGGTGGAATCGGGGCCGGCTACCATGGGTTCAACCGGCGACGTCGGCGGTCTCGAGGCGGCGGAGCACCTCGCCGAGGTGGGCGACGCGCGCGTCCTCGATGGCCGCCCCGCGCGAGCCGCCGCTCCGCACGTAGAAGTCGCCGAGCCCCGCCGACCATCGCTGGAAGTAGCGATTTCCGGCGAACACGATCGGGATGCCGCGCCCTGCCGATCCGGTGGTGAGCGGCTCGTCGTCGAAGTCGACGGCCGCCCAGTCGACCTCGGACGCGGCGGTCGCCTCGTCCTCCGCGTAGCTGAGGCGCACCGGCTGCTGCGGCGTCTTCCGGGGCTCGGTGACGAGGAGGCCGAGCATCGCGTCCGAGATCTTCACGCGCAGGATGGTCGCGACGAGCGCCACGTCCACCTGCGTGCGCGCGAAGTACGGGAACACCGCCTGACCGAGCACCGGCAGCAGCAGCTTCGAGGTGCAGACCTCGCGCACGAAGCTCTCGGCCTGCGCCTGCGGGATCGCGAGCTCGCTGCCGCGGAGCCGCTCGGAGGCGAGCTTCGTCCACCACTTGAGGACGTGGACGAGGACCTTCTTCACCTTGTCGCTCGCCTTGATGCTCATGGGCATGACGACGTCGAGCACCTTGCGGACCTCGGCCTCGACGTCCGCCTCGGGAGCGACCACGAGGTCGATGAGCTCGCCGAACACGGCGCCCGTGAAGCGGCGGCTCATCTCGGCCTCGACCGCCGAGACGAGCTGCTTGGCGTCGTCGAGCTTGCGCGCGCGCTCCTCGGCCTCGTCCCGTGAGGGCGTGAGCGCCTTCAGCACGCTCACGAGCTCGCTCTTCACGGCGCGCGCCTCCTGCGCGAGCTCCTTCGCCTTCATGTCCTCGCTCATCTTCGTGCGGAGCTGCTGGGCGAGGAGCGGCACGCCGCTGCGCGGGAGCCCGCTCGGCTCGAGGCCCTCGACCGCGAGCCACTTCTCCTCCGCGTTGCCCACGAAGGTCGAGACCGCGCGCGACGACAGGTAGCCCTGCTTCACGATCTCGTAGTCGGCATCGCCGGGCTTCAGCGCCTGCATCTGGTCGGCGTACGGGTTCCGGATCCAGAACAGGTTCGAGAACGGTCGCCCCGCCTTGCCCCAGTTCAGGATCCACGAGCCGTGGCCGCGCGCCCAGAAGTCGATGCACGCCTCTTGCACGCGCGAGTCCCAGCGATCCTTGGCGTTGTCCGAGCGCAGCGCGCCGAGGCTCATGTCGAACTTGGTGAGCGCGATGAAGAGGCCCGGGGCCTCGAGCTCCTTCGGATCCTTCGGGGTCGGCGAGCCGTGGCGGATCTGGAGCCAGCTCTCCACCTGCGACTGGAGCTGGATGGCTTCGGGCTTCGTCGGGCCGGGCGAGCACAGGAGGAGCGCCGTGATCTCGCGGTCGAGCGAGTACTGCTCGAACAGGAACGTGAGCTTGCCGCGCTTGTAGACCTCGATGGCGTTGTCGAGGCGACCCGTGCCGAGCTCGGCGGGGCCGAAGCCATTGATGCCCTTCAGCGCGCGGCCGCCCGGGAAGTCGAGCAGGTCGGCCTTCTCGAGCAACGAGCCGGGGACGGCCCGCAGGGGCAGCCGGATCTCGGCGACCAGCGCGGCGAGGACGCCGGGCTCGAGCGCCACGTCGCGCGCGATGGCCTCGGTGGTGGTCGCGGTGACGACGCTACGCGAGGTGCCGAGCGCGTTGAGGCACGACGCGTCGATGACGCTCGGCGCGTCGCTCGACGCGCGCACGTGCTCGAGCGAGATCTCGACGGCCTCGGCGTGGCCGAGCTGCTCCACCCCTTGCACGAGGCGGAACATGAGGGCGTCGACGTCCTTGGCGTAGCCGGGCCCGCCCCACAGCAGCGAGAACACGAGCATCCACCCGGCGGCGGTCTGCACGTCGAGCTTGCCGTCACGAAGCGTCGGGTTCTTGCGGAGCTCGTTCAGGTACGGGTGCCGGTCCTGGTACTTGCGCGTCAGGTCGAGCCACACGGTGTCCCACGCGCGCGCGTAGCTCGGCGGGGCAGGGGGACCGGCCTGGAGTCGGGCCTCGCGGAGCGTGCGCTCCACGCGGTCGACGTCGAGCGGCGGCGAGGTGCACTCGACCAGGAAGCCGGTGGCCATCGACTGGAGCACGCCCTCGAGCGGGAGGAGCTCGCAGTAGAAGTCGCCCTTGCGGAGCGGCTGCGCCGAGGTCGACGTGGTGAAGCGCGTGACCGTGCCCGTCGACTCCACGCCCTTGGCCGGGTTGATCTCCCCGAGGAAGTCGACCTCGCGGTCGCGCGCCATCACCTTGAGGGAGCCGAGCTCGTGCGACAGGAGCGCGCCGACCAGAAAGGATTTCCCCGCCTGCGACGGGCCGAAGAGACCGACGCTCTGCCGGCGGCCCCACGCGCGCCGGAGCTTTCGCGTGCGCATCGCGAGATCGCGCAGGACGAGCGCCTCGGCCTGCGCCTCGGCGCTGCCGGCGACCACGGCGCTCGTCTCCTGGATGGCGGTCTCGAGGATCGTGAGAAGGTCACTCATCGCGCGCTTGCCTCAGTGAGCATGCCACTTGCCGCCCTTGTCCTGCCACTCCACGGCGACGCCCTGGAAGGTCTTGTTCGGCGCGAGCCATACGTCGAACCGGCCGCCGCGCGCCTCGGTCCGGGTCACGCGGTCGTTGCCGGACGCGATGCGCCACTTCTGCGCTTCGGCCTGGAAGTGACGTCGGTGGGGCCCCTGCTTCGCCGCGGGTGCGCCTCCCCCGGGCGCGCCGCCCATGGTGACCTTGACGGGCGCGCCGCCGCCGCTGCTCCCGCTTCCGCCTCCGCTTCCGCCTCCGCTTCCGCTTCCGCCGCTCTCGTCGTCGTCGTCATCCTCGTCGTTCGACGCGGCCCCGCCATCCTTGCCGCCGTCCGGCCCGCCGCCGTCCGCCGATCCCGCCTCGGCCCCCGCGTCGGCGCTCGCCTCGGCGCCGCCGTCGGCGCTCCCGTCCGCATCGGCATCCGCATCGGCCCCCGCCTCGGTCGCCACCGCGCCGTCCACCGCGCCATCCGCCCCGGCCTCGACCCCCGCGTCCGCCCCGAGCTTCGCCTCGTCGTTGCAGGCCTTCAGCAGGAACAGCGCGAGCAGCACGATGACGATGGCCGCGAGCGCAAAGAGCGGCCACATCCACCACGGGCGCTTCTTCCCGTCGTCCTTCTTCGGCTCGTCCTTCTTCTCTTCCTTGGTCGGCTCGGCGACCGCCGCCGCCGCGACCGCCATCGCCCCCGGCAGGACCGACGTGCTCGCCGCGCCGCTCGGCGCCGCCGGCGGCTTCACGTCGAACGCCTTGCCCCAGTCCTCGTAGCCGAAGACGTACTCGGCCCGCCCGCCCATCGATCGCGGGGACGCGCCCCAGTTGATGACGAAGAGCTTCTTCTGCGAGGGCGAGTAGAAGTAGCTCGCGCCGTTGTCGGCCTCGAGCGAAGGGACGGTGAAGGCCCCCTTGTACCGATCGTAGCCGCTGTTCGGCGTCGCGAAGACCTTCGCGACCCTGCCGAGCGCCGCCTGGAAATCCTGCGTGGCCGCCGCGACCCCCGCCGGGTCCGTCGCCCGCGCCTGGGCGAGCGGCACGAGCCCGGTCAGGTCCCAGCGCACGGTGACGGGCAGGCTCTCCGAGCCCTCGGTCTCGGGCACGAGCAGCCTTCCGTCGAAGAACTGGGGCTCGTTGAGATCGACGGCGAGCTTCCACATCGACACGCCGCCGACGAGGTTCGGCAGCCACGTGGCGTTCGCGCCGTCGTTCATGCTTCCCTGGCTCATGTCACGACCTGCGCTTTCATCTTCACGGCGTTGTTCGTCGAGACGCGGCACAGGAACGAGGCGGGCCGCACGATGCGCGAGCCGGTCGGGTCCGAGGCCGCGGTGCGCTCGTGGATCTGCGAGTCGAACACCTTCACGTGGTCGACGCTCTCGAAGCGCGCGCGTTCGAGCTCCGAGCTCATGAGCGTGGCGAGGAGCGGCGCCGCCCGCGCCACCACGTCGGCGTCGAGCTTCGCCTCCGCGGCGAGCGTGTAGACCTGGCGGCTCGTCTCGATGCCCACGCGGATCTTCGCCTCGGGATCCATGGGTGCCCGGAAGAAGAAGTTCAGGCCGCTCGCCGCGGCGAAGGCGAGCTCGGCGGCGTGCAGGGCCGGGCCTTCGTCGGCGTCGCTCGCGAGGAGCGTCCCCAGCTCCGAGAAGAAGAGCCGGAGCGGGAAGCTGCGGTCCTGCGGTCGCGCACCCAGGATGCCGTCGTCGAGGATGTCACCGAGGACGATCCGCGACAGCAGCTTCCGCGATCCACTCGACGCCGCCGCGCCGCCCGCGGCCACGCCGGTCCCGGCCGCGATGGACGCACCCACCGCGCCCGCGACCTGGCCCGCGAAGTCCGTGCGCTCCATCAGCGCGAGCACCGCTCTCTTGATGCGCTCCTCGTCCATGCGTCGTTCCCGGCTCCGGTTCGCGCGTCAGGCGCGCTCGACGTCGAAGACGCCGGTGTCGAGCCAATATCGGTCGTACGCGGCGGTTTTCAAGGCGAGAACGAAATCGGTGGGCTCGAACGAGTACTGCTGCCGCTGGCTCGCGACCTTGCCGACCTTGATGTTGCCCTCGCGATCCTGCTCGAAGGTGATGGTGACGCGGTCCTCGAGGAGCGCCGCTTCGACCTCGGCGCTCTGGGGCCTCACCTCGAAGAGCGGCGAACCCTCCATCTCCTGCGAGTCGACGTTGCGGAAGCCGATCCGCATGCCATGGGTGTAGACGAACGCCGGGCTCTGGGGCCCCTTCGCGAAGAGCTCGTTGGCCTTCGCGATGTGAGGCTCGGTGTCCTGGTAGAGGCCGTAGATGGGCCGGTCGGGGGCCGCGGTGATGGCGTCGATGAGGAACCCGGGCAGCTTGTTCTTGTGGGCGAGGTGCAGCACCGCCGCGCCGGCGGTCACGGTCGACTTCGGGTCCTTGACGAGCCCCTGATCCTTCCACTTCGACGGGTACCACTCGCCAACGCGGTAGCTCGCCATCGACTTGATGCGCGGCGGGGCGACGGGCATCTCCTTCGTGAAGAGATCCTTGATGCAGGGCAGGGCGGCGGTGCGCCCGGCGAGCACGAGGAGGTCGACGTCGAACTGCGCGAGGATGTCCGCGTAGCGGCGGAGCGGCTCGCGGAGCACGCGCTCGATGGCGCGCTCCACCTCGCGGGCGTCGAACTCGAGGAAGAGGTTCTGGATGCCCGGGAAGCCCTCGACCTCGCGCTCGAGGAAGCGATCGGCCTCGCCCACCACCTGCGCGGAGATCGCCGGCAACCCGAAGATCTCGAAGACGTACGACAGGAGGTACATCTTGCCGGGCGCGCTGTCCGGCAACGCAAAGCCCTCAGCGACCGACCAGTAGCAGCGAGCGAGCGGCAGCCAGAGGTAGGGCACGAGGCGCGCGCGGAGCGTCCGCCACGCCGAGCCGTGCCCCGCGTCGCCCTCGCCGAACAGGTGGAGCAGCTTGCCCTTCGCCTGCGCGGTCGGCAGCTGCCGGAGGATCTGCGGGAAGACGACGTCCTCGACGATGGCGCGGCACACCTCGTCGCCGGCGATGCTGACGCCGTCCTGGAACAGCTTCGTGATCGACAGCGACGTGCCGGTGCCCGGCAGCTTGTCCTCGTACTCGGCGATCATGACGTCGCTCGTGCCGCCGCCGATGTCCACGGAGGCGACGCGTAGCCGGGCGGGCCCGTCCTTCGGCGTGCTGCCGTACACGGCGATGAGCTCCTCCATGCTGCCCGAGAAGGTGCCCGAGGCCTCCTCGTAGACGAACACCATCTGCGCGGCGAGCGCCTCGTCGACGAACAGGAACCGCTCGAACAGGTTCCGCGCCGCGTCGGTGCAGTTCGGCCGGAGGTCGGGGCGGATGTTGAGCACGTGGCACGTGAGGATGACCGCGTTGCGGACGAGATCCTCGTAGACCCGCTGCTCCTCCTGGCGCATCCCCGACGGGTACGTGAGGACGAGGTGGCGGAGGACGCGCGGATTGCCCTCCTTGCCCTGGAACGTGCGGTACTGCGGGCTGTTGATCTGCGCGTACGCCTGGCACAAGATCTCGACGATCGCGAAGAGCATCATCGAGCGCGGCGCGTAGCGCGGGTCGGCCGGAGTCTGCGGGCCGTCCTCGCGCAGGTAACGGCCGCCCGATTCCTCGGGGAGCCACTTGAGGATGCGACCGAACACGGGGCGGTGCTCGCCTCCGCCGTTCGGACCCGCCGCGACCTGGCCGATCTTCTGCGCGAAGTGCCAGCGCTCGTCGGTCTGGCGATCGTCCCACAGGTACCGCTTCGGACCCGAGAGCGTGCACTGGAAGCGGTGCGGCGTCTCGAGGGCGCGGTCGAGCGCCTCGCGGCCCATGCGCGCCACGCTCGGCCACTGGAAGCAGTCGCCGGTCGCCGTCGCGAAGACGGACTTGTCCCAGGGGCTCGGGAGGAACGTGATGCGCGAGTCGAACGTCTCCTGGCTCCGCTCGACCGGGTTCGAGAGATTTCGCATCTCGAGCGGCACGCCGAACACCCCCGAGTCGCGGCCCTCGACGAGGAGCGCCGTCGACCGCGAGTTGCCGAGGTCGAGGACGAGCGAGACCGAGATCGGCTGGGAGGTCTCGAGGCGCGAGAGCCGGATCTTCGGCAGTAGCGGGGCGAGCGACTCGAGGAGCGCCGCGAGCTTGAAGAGCGCCTTGTCGACGCCGGCCCGTTCGAGCTTCCTCACGAGCTCGCGCGTCTCCGGGTGATCGAAGAACTGCGCCACCTCGGTGCGGTCGAGCGCGCGGAACGGCCGCCCCTCGTCGTACTGGGCGTCGAGGTGACGACCGCCCGATCCCTGCTGCTCGAGCGTGTCGACGGCGAGCACGGCCCGGATCCCGCCGGTGCCCGTCTCGGCGAGGAAGACCTGCACCGCGAACGGACACGACAGCTGGTAGGGCACGGGGAGCCAGCGGTTCGACAGCTCCGCGAGGTGGTCGTGCGCGCTGATCTCGACGTCGGGCTCCTCGCCCGGCGACGCGCGGCGTACCGAGAACGTGGCCGGCCCGGCGGGGGGCGCGCCGGTCCCGGGCGCGCCGCCGTTCATCACCACGAAGCTCGAGACGGTGTCGGGGAGGCCGCGCGGCAGCGCCACGTCGTGGAGCACGATCCCCGTGCTGAAGAAGAGCTCGAGAACCTCGACGTTCGCCGCGTGCGGCCCGGGGAGGCCCGCCTGCGCGGCGCTTCCGAGCCCGTCGCCGCGCTCGTCGTCCGGGCTGCTGCCGAGAGAGACCTTCTTCTTCACCATGTGGCGGTAGGGGATCCTACCACCAAGCTATTCGTAGCGGATCCCGAGGAGGCTACGCAGGGCGTCGAGGATGGCGCCGGCCGCGCGGACCGGGGCGGCCAGGAGCGTTCCCGCGAGCGGCGCCGCCCGCTTCACGATGGGTCTCTGGCGCTCGCCGAGGCCCTCCGCGCGGAGGATGGCGTTGGCGGCCTCGATGCCCGTGACCGCCGCGCGCTCCATGAAGAACGAGAGGGCGTCCGGGTCGTCGGTCCGCACCCAGTCGCCGGCGAGCATCAGGTTCGGGCGAGAGGGGTGGCTGACCGTGGGCGTGCGCGCGTGGTCGCCGGGGGCGAACAGCGGGAACACGTCGACGTGGCGGAGGACCTTGCTCCGCTTGCGGTCGAGCCGCGCGCCAAGTCGCTCCGCGGGGAAGTAGGCCTCGAGCACGGCGAGCGCCCGCTCGAAGAGATCGTCGTCCTCGAGCGCCGTGAAGTGCTCGCAGTCGCCGATGTGACACTCGAGGAAGAGGTCCGCCATCGCCGCGAACTCCTTCTGCATCGTGTGGAGGGCGAAGAAGTTGTCGAGCAGGTCCTCGGCCGCGAAGACCCCGCTGTCCGGGCCGCTCCACCGCGCCGCGCCCGGCTCGGTCACGAAGCGCATGCGCATCACCACCACGGAGGTGGTCCGGAGCAGCGGGATGCTGGCCGTCGACGGGTTCCTCGACATGGCACGCGGAAACACGTTCTTGAGCGAGCCGAGGTCCATCGCGAGCACCACGTGGTCGGCGCGTTCGAGCCCGTCGCCGCCGCTTCCTCCCGCCGCGTCCTCGTCGACGACCCACACCGCGCCCCCGTCGTCGTGCTTCATCGGGACGGGCGCGAGCGGCTCGGTCGGTGGACCCCGGACCACCTGGCCGTCGGGCGCGAACTGTCCGCCGTGGCACGGGCAGTCGAAGAGCATCCCCTTGGCGTCGACGAGGCAGCCCTTGTGGGTGCACTCGGCCTTGAAGGCCGCGAGCCGCTTCGTCGCCGGGTCCCACGCGAGGCCGAGCTCGCGCGTGCCCACCTTGCGCCGGAACACGCGCGGGGCGTCGCCGAGCTCGCGGTCGCTCACCATGGCGCGCGTGGCGAGCGCGAGCACCTTGCCAGCGTCGTCGAAGACGAGGCTCTGCACCGGCGTTCCCAGCTTGAAGGTGACGCCTCTCGCCTCGAGCGCCTTCCGCCACGGGTCGAGGGCGAGTGGCACCATCCCGCCGTCGAACCACGCCGCCTTCACGTCGTCGGCGTCCTCGAGCACGTAGTAATTGAGGGCCTCCGTGGCGACCTTCGCGCTCACCTCGTCACCGCGCGCGTAGGCGAGGTTCTTCAGGTACGGCACGAGCAGGAGGCTCGCCATCCGGCCCGGCACGCCCGAGCCGCGGAGGAGCGAGGCGAACGTCTCGTCGTCGAGGTCCGGTCTCGTCGAGCCGCGGGCCGCGTAGGTGCGCATCAGCACGAGGAGGGAAAAGGCGAAGTCACGCACGCGGAGCACGCCGCGGGGGACCATGCGGAGCAGGAAGAGCGGGGCCGGGCCGGCCGCCGATGCGAGCGTGGTCGCGTGCATGGTGCGGCCCGGTCCCGGGACGCCGGTGGTGGTGGTGTGCGAGTAGATGTCGCCAGGCACCCCCGCGTCGTCCCATAGCCCGCGCAGGTTCCGGTAGCGCGGGAACATGCCGTGGATGCCGTGCTCGACGGTGTGCCCGAGCTCGGGATCCACGTACGACACGCAGCGGCCGCCGACCCCGTCGGATTTCTCGAGGACGGTCACCGACAGTCCTGCCTCGGCGAGCACGTGCGCTGCGGCGAGCCCGGCGATCCCGGCGCCGGCGATGACGACGCGCGTCATGCTCCTCCCTCGATGAACGGAGCAGGCGCTCCCAGCACGGTGGTCGTGAAGTCCCACGCCTGGCACCACAGCGCGCGGAGCCCGTGGCCCTGGGCGGTGCACGCGCCGAGCCGGTGGCTCCGCCCGGCGCCCCGCGGCACGAGCGCGATGCGGGCTCGCTGCGCCGGCGGATAGGCGTC
Source organism: Labilithrix sp. (assembly GCA_028287035.1). The sequence continues at coordinate 12,337 of JAQBQL010000250.1, forward strand.
CCCGACGACATCGAGCGATCCGGTGACGAGGCGGACGCCCAGCCCGAACGCCACGCGGAGCGGCCACGCCAGCGCCGAGACGATGGCCCCGTGCTCGCGCGCCTCGAGGTCGAGATCCTGGGCGTGGGCCGACACCGCGCCGCTCGACTGCACGAGCCGGAGCTCGGGGGCGAGACGCTTCGGCATCCCGTAGTGCTGCCGCCCCAGCTCCACGGGCAGCTCCGCGTCGAGGACCATGTCGAACGGGGCAGCCAGCACCGCGAGCCCGCGGCGGACCAGCGAGGCGGAGACGACCTCGTGATAGCGAATCGGCAGCTCGGCGGGCGGCTCCGTGTAGTGATTGGCAATCACGACTCCGAGCGGTCTCCCCAGGACGCGAAGGGCCGAATACCCGATAGGCGGGGGATGAGGGTCTCGCTCCCACAGACCGACCGCGACGAAGCACGTGCCAGAGAGCGTGTAGGGCGGCCGGAACGGCGGCAGGTCGTCGATCGTGGACAAGCTCCCCCTTTACGAAGAACCGTTCAACACTGACTCTTTTGTCGTCAACGTTCCATGTGAAGTCCAAACTAAATTCGTGATGCGCCCCGCTCCGCCCATTTCCCTGACTTCACAAGAGCCCCCGCCGCCATCGTCGCTGCTCGATCGGCTCGCGCGGTGGCTCGAGGGCGGCGGCTCGGGAACGCCGGCGACCATCGTCGCCGATCTCGCGGGTGTGCTCTCGGCGCAGGAGCTGAGCGACCTCCCGTCCGAGGTCGTCGACTTCTTCGCCGATCCGGGCTCCTTCGTCGTCGTCGCCGGCCTCGATGCCGGTCCGTTCAGCCGCGCGCTGCTCGCCCTCTCGGCGGTGCTCGCGCGTCAGACCGACATCCCCGACCGTGTGCGCGGCTTCGAGGGATATCCGGTGACCCAGCGCATCTACCGCGATCGCCACGGGCGCACGCACTGGGATCGCTACGGCCTCGTCGACGGCGCGTGGCGGCGCCTCTTCCTCGCGCGGGTCGCCGCGTCGCCCGGCCACTTCACCGAGACGTTCCTGATCTACGGCGTGCCGGTGGCCCTGCCGTTCCGCGCTCGCGTCGAGGACGGGGCGCTCGTCTTCACGCTCACGCCCTCGCTGCGCGCGCCCTTCTCGTGGATCGGCAAGGTGGAGTACCGCACGCGCCGCACGGGACCGGGGGCGGTCGAGACGAAGGGCGATTTCCGCGTGCCGCTCGTCGGCTTCCGGGTGGCGATGGAGTTCCGCAGCCGCCGCTGAGCCGTCACTCCGCCACGTCGTCGAGCGCCATGGCCCCGGAGACGGGCGGGGGCGTGCAGGGGAGCACGACGCAGAAGCGCGAGCCGCGACCGGGCTCGCTCGTGCAGCTGAGGCGGCCCCCATGCGTCGTGATGATGCCGTGGCTGATCGAGAGCCCGAGCCCGACACCCTCGCCGTGCGGCTTGGTGGTGAAGAACGGATCGAAGATGCGCTCCGCGGTCGCCTCGTCGAAGCCGTCCCCGTTGTCGATCACCTCGAACGTCACGCGCTCGTCGTCGAGGTCCGCGCTGTCGCTGTCCACGCGGATCACGATCTCCTTGAGCTCCGTCCGCAACGGATCGCGACGGTTCAGCGCGTCACGGGCGTTCATCACGAGATTCATCAGGACCTGCTGGATCTGCGGCAGGCGGCACACGATGACCGGCAGCTCGCGGTCGTCGAGGTCGACGCGGATCGCAATGCTCTCCTTGGCCAGCAACGTGCGCACCAGCGTGAGCGTGTTCTGCACGACCTCGCGCACCTCGGTGGCGACCGGCCGGCTGTCGTCGGCCCGCCCGAAGTGGAGGAGGTTCCGGACGATCGCCGCGACCTGCTTGGCCTCGCGCTCGATCTCCTCGAGGAACTGTCGCTCCGGCAGCTCGGGCCCGAGCTTGCTCTTCATGATCTGCGCGTAGTTCAGGATCCCGCTGATCGGGTTGTTGATCTCGTGGGCGACGCCCGCCGCGAGTGTTCCCAGCGAGTCGAGCTTCTGCCGGTGGAGCATCGGCGCGGCCAGGAGCAGCCTCTGCCGCTGCGCCTCGAGACGCGCCAGGGAGGCCTGCTGCTCGACGACCAGGTTCTCGAAGCGAGCGGCGAGCACGCGCCAGCAGCCGACCAGCAGCGCGAAGAAGCCGAAGTGCTGGACGAAGTGCCCGTCGCGCAAGCCGGTCAGGATGCCGAAGTCGGCGATCGTCGCGGCGAAGTAGCAGACGATTCCCGCCGTCATGGGCGCGAGGGCGCGCCGCGAGCGCGGGTTCTGCACGAGCAACGTGGCGAACGTCACGAAGGCGACCGTCACCCACGTGAGGTAGGTCATCCCGAGCGGCGTGAACGTGAGCCGATGACGGTGCGCGCTCGCGAGATCCGTGAGGAGGAAGTTCTCGAGCATCAGCCGCGTCCCGAGGCACAGGTCGGAGATGACGCCGGCCACGAAGAGCGTCGTGAGGAGCAGGTTCAGCCGTTGCCCGAGGACGAGCCAGCGCGGACGCCGCGCCGTCACATCCATCGTGAGGACGCCGAAGACGTACGTGATGTACGGCGTGAACGCGCAGATGAGCTTCCCCCAGGGGAGCGCGAGCGCGCTGACCTTCTCGCCGAGGTACTTGTACGTGACGATGCAGTAGAGGCCCTCGAGCACCGCGAGGAGCAGCAGGTACCAGTAGTGCCGCTCCCGCGTCTGCAGGGCGAGGTTCACGGCATGGATGCCGAACCCGATGCATGCGCCTGCCATGATGAGCAGGCTGCCCAGGTACGCGTCACTCATGAGACTCGGGATCACGAAGGACCCCGCGATGGAACGACATGGAGCACGCGCCGGACCCCCCCGGGTGTCGATGATCCATGCGGTTCACGCTTTCGTCATTACCCCCAGGGGGGGCGTACCCGTACATACCTCGTTCGCGGCGCCGGCGCTCCGGCCCGAACACTTTGACATGATGCGTCGGTCCGCGCCGCTGCCTTGCCATCGCACGGCGAGAAACGCACGGGGCTGTGTCACACTCCGGAAGGCCAGGGCGACGCCCTCCTCGTGCACGCCCCCATGACCTCCGCCGCGAAGCCCGCCCCGTTCGTCATCGGTCCCGAGCTCCGCGGCGCCCTCGTCGCGATGGTCCGGAGGCGTGTTCCCGAGAGCGAGGTCGAGGACATCGTCCAGACCGCCCTCGCCGAGGCCTTCGAGTCGCCGCACGCGCCGACCGACCCCGAGTCGCTCCGACGGTGGATCTTCGGAGTCGCCAAGAACAAGGTCGTCGACTACCACCGGCGCGCCGGGCGCGAGAGCTTCGACGTCCCCGACGTCGCTGGGGCGCCTGCTCCGCACGCCGAGGCGGACCTGCTCCGCTGGGCCGAGCGGCACCTCCCGCAGGGTAGCGAGAACCAGAAGACCCTCGACTGGATGCTGCGCGAGGGCGAGGGCGAGAAGCTCGAGTCCATCGCCGAGTCCGAGAAGCTACCGCCCCCGCGCGTGCGGCAACGCGTGAGCCGCCTCCGCCGGCACTTCAAGGAAAACTGGCAGAAGGAGGTCGCGCTGCTCGCCGCGGTGGGCGTCATCGTCAGCGGCCTCGTGCTCTACCTGCGGCGCTCCGAAGCGCCGGAGCCGATCACGCGCGAGATGGTCGACCCGCGCGCCGAGCCCCTCCGCAGGGATGCGCTCGCGCGGTGCGCGGCCAGCGACTGGACCCCGTGCGTCGAGGGCCTCGACGCGGCGAAGCGTCTCGACCCGGCGGGCGACGCCCGCCCCGAGGTGCAGCAGGCGCGCGAGGCCGCAGAGGCGGCCCGGAAGGAGCCGCCGCCGCCTCCCTCGGCGACCCCCACGATCGTGACTCCTCCTCCGGAGCCTTCGGCCCCGCCGAAGCCGCGTCCGACGCCTGCGCCGTCGAGCACCGAGGCGCCGCCGTTGCCGAGCAAGCCGCTGGGCAAGACGATCGGCTCGGACCTGGGGAGTGACATGCCCGGCTCGTTCCCGGAGGCGCCGCGCGCGTCCAAGGGGGGCGGGAAGAAGAAGTAGCTCGGGCGGCGCCGTGCTAGCTCAATAGCGTGAGATCTCCCATCGCCGGCGTCGCGTCGTGGCTGGGCGTCGCCTCCTCCGTGCTCGTCGCGACGGCCCTGCTGATCGGCGGGTGCTCGTCCGACCCCGCGGCGCCGCCGGCCGACTTCTGCGGGGTGGCACGGTCGTCGAACCTGTCGTGCGCGGAGCCGACCGACTGCGATGCGACGTTCGGCACGACGTGCGCGTCCTTGCCGAAGGTGCTGTCCGGGTCGGCCATGACTGCCGCGAAGGACTGCCTCGACTCCGGCGTCTGCGGCGTCGCCTCGTGCCTCTCGCGCTCGGCGAAGGGCGCCGTTCCCGGCGCTGCCCACGCGCAGCTCGCGGCCGACTTCTGCGCGGTGTGCGCGCCGACGCTGGAGGGGTGCGAGGCCAACTTCTACAAGCGCGCCGCCAAGGGTGCCGGGCTGCTCGTCCTCCCTTACTCGGATGCGATCATCGCCGAGATCGATGCAAGCTGCACGGCGGAGCCCGGCTGCCAGGCGAAGTTCCAGGTCTGTGCCGCCGGCGTGGTCGAGGAGTCGCTCGGCGCCGACGTGGACGCCGAGACGGCGCGCTGCCTCGTCGACGGCTTCAACCAGGACACGACGGAGACCCCGCTCGGCCCCGACGGCAAGCCGCTCGTCGTGACCTGCACGCCGGCGAACTGCGACGGCTGCTGCCGCGAGGACAAGTGCGAGACCGGCGACGTCGTCACCGGCTGCGGCGCCGGCGCGGCGGCCTGCGAGATCTGCTCGGGGGCGCAGGAGTGCCTCGCCGGCAAGTGCAAGGAGCCGTGCGGCCCGAACAACTGCGCCGGCTGCTGCGACGGTGACACGTGCGTCGACGGCACCACCACCGCGCTGTGCGGTGAGCGCGGCGGCGCCTGCACGAAGTGCACGGGCACCTTCACGTGCTCGAACCACGCGTGCGTCGACAGCTCCTGCGTCGCGACGTGCACGTCCGGCTGCTGCACCGCGGCCGGTTGCCAGACCGGTAACACCGTCGCCGCCTGCGGTACCGGCGGCGAGGCCTGCATCGCCTGCGGAGCGGGCCGCACGTGCAACAGCGCGAGCTGCACGCTCGACACCACCTCGCTGTGGGACGTCTACATCTCGTTCGCGGTCCTCCCGAACGTCGACAAGAAGGGCGCCACCTGGGACCTCCTGAAGGGCGCGCCCGACCCCTATCTCTTCGTGTTCACGAGCCAGGGCGCGGTCAGCCACTCCGGCGTCACGACCACGAAGACCGACAGCACCGTGCCCTTCTGGGCCGAGACACCGGTGAAGAGCGTGAAGGCGAGCGAGCTCCTCGAGAACCTCTCGATCGAGATCTGGGACTACGACGAGACCAACAACGACGACTTCATCGGCGGCTGCAAGATTCCGCTGACGGCGTCGCAGTTCGATGGATCGCTGCAGGAGGTCGACTGCGCGGCGAGCGCGAGCGGCGTCCCCGTCACCGTCGACTATCGGATCAACGCGCACACGCCGTGAGCGGCCGCCGGATCCAGATCATGGCGCGTTGACCGCGGATCGCGGCGGGATCCGGCGGGCGCGAGGCGTGCAACATGCACGCGCATGAAGACGGCCAATTGCGTGCTCCTCACCAGCCTTGCCTCGGTCATCGCGCTCGGCGTGAGCATCGGATGCTCGGCGCCCGCACCCCAGGACGACGACCTCGGCGGCAGCGAGAACAACAGCACCTCGAAGAAGAAGGGCGAGGGCGACGACAGCGCGAGCCTTCCGCCCTCGTCGACGGGGTCCGGCACGAGCACGCCGGCCCCGGCGCCGCCGCCGCCGCCCGCG
>JAQBQL010000035.1 GCA_028287035.1 Labilithrix sp.
GCCGTGGGCGCCGCCTCCGCCGCCCGAGCCCGCCGCCCCGGCCCAGGAGGAGCGCGCCGCGGACGCACGCGATCCCTCCCGCGAGGAGCACGAGTGACTCGCCCCGCGCGCATCGTCGCCGTCGTCCTCGGCACCCTCGCGATCATCGCGGCGGCGCTCGTGTATCCGCTCGCGGCGCGCGGCGAGGCGTGGCTGGGCGCGGTGTGGACCGTCCCCGTGCTCTCGTGGCTGCCGCGGGAAGCGCGGCTCGTCACGCTCCTCGCGATCATCGTCGCGATCTCGGCGCTCGTGCTGTGGCGGATGACGTTCTCGGCGGACGCGCGCACCCCGCGGCTGCGTCTCGCGACGGTCGCGCCGCTCGTCACGGGACCGCGCGGCTTCCGCACGAAGCTCCGCGACCTGCCTGCCATGTTCCGCGTCGCCGCGATCGCGCTCGCCATCCTCGCCATCGGAAGGCCGCAGAACGTGCTCCGCGGCGAGAACACCGACGAGAAGGGCATCGACATCGTCCTCGTCCTCGATCTCTCGGGCTCGATGCGCGCGCTCATGGACGCGGACAGCACGCCCGCCCGCGCGCAGAACGGCCAGATCCAGCGGCTCACGCGCCTCGACACCGCGAAGGAGGTCATCCTCGACTTCGTCGCGCGTCGCCACAACGACCGGATCGGCGTCGTCGTCTTCGGCCGCGCCGCCTACATCCTGTCGCCGCCGACGCTCGACAAGTCGCTCCTCGCCTCGCTCGTCAGCAAGATGGACCTCGGGCTCATCGACGGCAACGGCACCGCCATCGGCGACGCGGTCGGCACCGGGGTGGCGCGCCTCCGCCGGTCGACCGCGCGCTCGAAGGCGATCATCCTCCTCACCGACGGCGACTCGAACGCGGGATCGATCGCGCCCGACTACGCGGCGCACCTCGCGCAGACGCAGGCGGTCAAGGTGTACACGGTGCAGATCGGCAACGGCGACGACGTCGACGTCCAGGACGGCACCGACATCTTCGGTCAGCCCCGGTTCGTCCGCGAGCACTTCCCGGTGAACCCCGAGCTGCTCCGTCGCATGGCGCAGACCACCGGCGGCGACTCGTTCGTCGCCAACGACAAGAAGGGTCTCGAGCAGAGCATGCACCAGATCCTCGACAAGCTCGAGAAGACCCGCTTCGAGTCGCAGGTCGCGACCATGGAGGACCTCTTCCCGTTCCTCCTCCTGCCGGCGGTCATGCTGCTCGCCATCGAGGCGCTCGTCCGCGTGCTCATCGTGCGGAGGTTCCCGTGAGGCTCTTCTACGACCTCACCTCCCTGCCCTATCTGCTGGCGGCGCTCGCGTGCGCGGGGGTGGTGGCTCTGTTCGCGGGCGCGCTGGTGCTCGCGTCGATCCGGCGCGGACGCGCGACGTCGCTCTTCGGCGACCCGGGGCTCGTGCAGAAGCTCGAGTCGTTCGACGCGTCGGGGCGGCGGGCGCTGAAGGGCGTTCTCCTCGTCATCGCGCTGGTCTCCGCCTTCCTGGCACTCGCCCGTCCGCAGTGGGGACGCGGTACGAAGCTCGTGCCGGCGACCAACCTCGATGTGGTGATCGTCCTCGACTACTCGAAGAGCATGTACGCGCGCGACGTGACGCCGAGCCGGATCGCGCGCGCGAAGGCCGAGGTGTCGAAGCTGGTGCGCGACCTGCCGGGCGCCCGGTTCGGCGCGATCGCGTTCGCCGGTGAGCCCATGAGCTTCCCGCTCACCAGCGACGCGGCGGCGATCGGACAGTTCTTCCGGCAGCTCGAGCCGAACGACATGCCGGTCGGCGGCACCGCCATCGCGAAGGCGCTCGAGCGCGCCCGCGAGCTGCTCGCTCGCGATCCGAAGTCGAAGGAGCACGTCCGCGTGATCGTGCTCGTCACCGACGGCGAGGATCTCGAGGGTGACCCGGCGAGCGTCGCCCGCAACGCCGCCGAGGACAAGACGCGCATCGACGTCGTCCAGATCGGCGGCCGCGCCCCCGAGCCCATCCCCGACGTGGGGCCGGACGGCAAGATCAACGGCATCCGCCGCGACGACGACGGCAAGCCGCTCACCACCGAGCTCTCCGCCGAGGGCGAGGCGCAGCTCGCCGAGATCGCGAAGGCAACCGGCGGCGCCATCGTGCGCGCCGAGCGCGGAGAGACCGGCATCGACGAGGTCGCCCGCGGCCTGAAGCGCATGATGCGCGAGGAGCTCGCCGAGCGCGTGGAGACGGCCTTCGACGAGGAGTACATGTGGCCCCTCGGCATCGCCGTCGCGCTGCTCGTCATCGAGGGTCTCGTCCCCGAGGCGCCGCTGCCACGCCTGCCCTCCGGCGTGCTCGCCATGCCGGGGCGCTCCGGACGCATCCGGCCCGAGAACAAGGAGCCGAGGAAGAACAAGCCGAAGAAGAGCGGCCCGCCGAAGAAGGCCCGGAAGAGCGAGGCCCCGGCATGAGCACGCGTCGTCTCTTCCGCAAGGGCTTCGCCGCGGCGGCCGTCACGAGCGTCTTCGTGGTCGCTTGCGGGTGGGATCCCTCGCATCCGTTCGAGCGCGAGGCCCCCGAGGTCCGCGAGGCGATCGGCCACCTCGACGCGGGCGACGCGCAGTCCGCCGGCACGCTGCTCGAGGAGTACCTGGCGACCGGACAGTGCAAGGAGGGCAGCATCGGCACCCCGCCGCGCGTGCGCGAGCGACCGAACGGCGGCTTCGACCTCGGGCTCGCCCTCTTCCGGCTCGGCGAGAGCTACGGCAAGCGCTTCGGCGAAGAGGAGGTCGACGCGGGAGGCGCCGACGAAGGCGCGAAGGCGCAGCGCACCGAGCAGGTCGACTGCGCGCTCAAGATCGTGCGCGCGATCGCCACCGATGCCGTGCAGCCCGTCGACCTGCGAGCGCGCGCCCGGTACCTCGAGGGCAACCTCCTCTTCATGACCGCCGACTACGAGAACGCGGTCCACGCCTACGACGCAAGCCTCGAGCTCGCGCCCGGCATGTACGACAGCGGCCCGCTCGTCGCGATCGACAGCGGACGCACGTACACGCCCGACCTGCTCGGCCGCGACGCCGCGTGGAACCGCGCCATCGCCCTGCGGCGCATCGAGGACAAGAAGGACGCGGGCCAGGACGCGTCGAACGACTCGGGCGGTGACTCGGGTGGTGACTCGGGTGGTGACTCGGGCAAGAACGACGACAACAAGCCCGACGGCGGCGACAACAAACCGGACAGCGGCAACGACGCAGGCGGCAAGGACAGCGGCAGCCCCGACGCGGGTCACGACAAGGACGACCCGAACCAGAAGAAGAAGCCCGAGGAGCCGCCGCCGAAGGAGGACCAGCCTCCGCCGCAGTCGCGCCAGAACCAGGACGACAAGATCCTCGACCAGCTCGAGAACGCCTCCACCGTCCAGCAGGAGGCGGCAAAGAAGCAGGGCCGCGCGCGCAAGGTCCGCGGGATGAGCGACAAATGAAGGTCCGGGCGCTGGTGCTCGCGGCGGGCCTCGGCCTCGGCGCCGCGCCGCTCACCGCCGCCTCGTTTCCGGGCGTCGCCCTGGCGCAGGCGAGCATCGATCTCTCGGCGGGCGTCGACTCGGACGTCGTCGAGGTGGGTGACACGCTGACCTATTCGCTGCGCGCCATGGTGCACGGAAACGCCTCGGCGGCGGACCCCAAGCCAGGGAGCACCCCCGGCTTCACGGTCGTGGGCGCGAGCTCCGTGCCCGTGCAGATGCACACGAACAACAACGGCGTCGTCGACAACCAGAACGGCCTCATGACGTCGTGGTCGCTGCGCGCCGACCGCGTGGGGACCTTCTCCCTCGGGCCCGCCTCGGTGGTGGTCGGCGCCACGCGGAAGTCGGCGTCGGCCGTGCGCGTCCGGGTCGTGGAACGCGGAAAGGCAGCGCCGAAGCGCGGGCCGAAGCGACTCGACCCCTTCGGCGACCCGTTCGGCGCCAATCCCCTCGACCCATTCAAGTCGCTCTTCGACTTCGGCGACGACGACCGCCGGCAAGAGGCCGCCCAGCCCGCCACCGACCCGAAGCTCGGCATGGCGGAGGCGCGCGCGCCGGTCGCGTTCCTCCACGCCACGATCGACAAGGCCCGCGCGGTGGTCGGGGAGCAGGTGACGCTCAACGTCTACCTCTACGAGGATCCCTACGCGCGACAGGGTCGTCCTGGTGACGTGCACGAGGCGACCGCCGCCGACTTCGTGAAGCGCTCGCTCGTGGAGGACGAGACGCGCGCGATCGGCGTCGGCACCGCGCTGGTCGGCGGCAAGGTGTGGAACGTGAAGCTCGTTCGCAAGAACGCGCTCTTCCCGATCAAGACCGGCCACCTCGCCGTCGAGCCCATGTCGATGACGCTGCCCCAGGCGCGGGTCGGCCTGCGCGCGAGCGAGACGCTCTACGTCGACGTCACCGAGCCCCCGGCCGCGGGACGCCCCGCCGGCTACTCGATGGGGGACGTCGGAGACATGTCCCTCCAGGCGAACGTGGCGCCGCGGGCCGCCGCCCAGGAGGGCGCGATCGGCGTCACCATCGAGCTACGCGGCACCGGCAACCTGCCGAGCAAGCTCACGCTGCCCACCGTGCCCGACGTCGAATGGCTCGAGCAGCAGAGCCTCGACAAGCTGGGGCCGCTGTCCGCCGACCGCTTCGGTGGAACCCGCACGTTCTCGTACGTGGTCCGGCTCCATCGCGCGGGCGCCGTCGATCTCGGCGAGGTGAAGCTCCCCTTCTTCGATCCGCAGAAGAACGGCTACCGGACGGCGACCGCGGCGCTCGGCATCGTCGACGTGAAGCCGGGCACCGGTCGTGATGCCGGCGTCGACGCACCCGAGCCGATCCTGCCCGGCCTGCCGAAGGAGCGTGCGGCGCTCGAGGGGCGCAGGAGCGAGACCTACCTCACCGACCGTCCCCTCTTCTGGGCGGGCCTCTTCGGTTCGCCGCTCGCGTGCGTGCTCGCGCTGGGCGCGCAGAGCCTCCTCGGCCGCGTTCGGGAGCGCCGCGCCCGGGCCGCACCGTCGGTCGGTCGGGTGGCCCGCGACCGCCGCGTCGAGGCCGAGGCTGCCCTGCGCGGCGATGACGGCAAGGCGGCG
>JAQBQL010000213.1 GCA_028287035.1 Labilithrix sp.
GCGGCTGCGGCGGGAGCGGCGGACCCGACGTCAGGAGCGGCGGAGGGCGCGGGCGCAGCGCGCGGCGCATCACGCGGCGCATCACGCGGCGCATCACCCGGGAGCGCGATCGTCCGGAGCCGCTCGCTCCGGCGCGTCAGCACGATCCCGACCACGACGCCGGCCATCCCCACGAGGACCATGAGCGCCAGCACGCCGAGCAGCTTTCCGACCGACGTGCGCGAGGTCCCCGGCGAGGCGGGCGCGGTCATCGACGCCGCGCCCACCGTCTGGAGCGAAGGCGCGGTGGCCGAGGGATCGAACGCGCTCGGCGACGGCGCGGGCGTCGCGAGCCACGGACTCGCCGCCTGCGCAGGCAGCGACGTGCGTCCACCACCGTCGACCGGCGCAGGCGGTCCGGTCGGCGGCCCCGTCACGTGGCTCGCGCCGGTCGCGTCCGTCACCTGGCCCGCGCCGTCCGGGGCTCCGCCGTCCGGTGCCGCGGGCGCTGCCAGGGAAGCCGGAATGGAAGGAGCGAAGCGCACCATCGTCTCCGCCTCGAGCCGACCCTCGGCCGCCGCGCGCGTCGCATCCTCGACGAGCTGCTTCCGCTTGGCGGTGCGCGACTGCGAGAACCGCGCGATCGCCGCCGCCACCTCCTCGCGCGACGCCGTCGTCCCGGTGATCTCGATCGCGTGCTCGATCGCCTCGCGCAGCGCGGCCGCCGACGGATGGCGCTGCTCCGGCTGCGCGGTGAGCGCGCGGTCGACGACCCGGCGCACCGGCTCCGGGATGACCTCGGGGAGCGGCGCGTAGGGAACGCCCGTCATGATGTCGTGCAGCACCGCGAGCTGGCGCCCCCGGTCGGTCTCGCGGACCGGCCGCCCCGCGAGCAGCTCGTAGAGCACCGCGCCGAGGGCGTAGACGTCGGCGCGGCGGTCGAGGCTCTTTCCCATCGCCTGCTCGGGCGCCATGTATTCGAGCTTGCCCTTCAGCATCCCGGCGCCGGTGTGCTCGGTGCTCCGCGCGTTCGCCTTCGCGACGCCGAAGTCGATGAGCTTCGTGCTCCCGCGCGTCGAGAGAAGCAGGTTCTGCGGGGACACGTCGCGATGGACGATCCCCTGGAGCAGCCCGTCGGCGCTTCGCAGCTCGTGAACCGCGTGGAGCCCCGCCGCCGCGTCTGCCACGATCCGGAGCGCGACGCCGAGCGGGAAGCGCTCCTTCGCGGCGCGCACGTCCCGATAGAGCTTCCGCACCGAGTGACCGTCGATGAGCTCCATCACGTAGTAGAGGACCCCGCGGTCCTCGCCGATCTCGAGGATCCGGGCGACGTTCTCGTGGTCGATCTGCGCGGCGATGCGCGCCTCCTCGAGGAACATGTCGCAGAAGCGGCGGTCGCTCGAATAGGACGGGAGGATCGTCTTGATCGCGACGAGCCGCTCGAACCCGAGCTTCCCGCTCATCCGGCCGAGCCACACGCTGCCCATCCCGCCCTGCGCCAGGATGCAGAGGAGCTCGTACCGATCGAGTTTTTCCCCTGCCGAGAGCGCGCCGGTCCGAGCTGTCGACGGAGGAGCGACGCTCTCCATCGATTCCGAGGATCGACCTTCGTGAGCCGGAGCGCAAGCACGCAAGCTCGGGGGTGGGTAGCGCCCCTCCCCCTACTCGCTCGCGGCTACTTGCCTATCTGGGGATGCACCGGGCCGACCGTCTTGGGCGCCGCGGGACGGAGCTTCCCGGCGAGGACGACCGCGCCGTTGACCGCCGACCAGCTCTTGAAGTGCTTGGCGGTGGTCATCCACTGGAGGACGCGCGGGCCCTCCATGGCGGGCCGGATGCCGGAGGTCGCCGCGTGCTCCTGCGCGTGCCGGAAGGCATCGGCGATGCGACGCTGCACCGCCCGCGGCGACTTGTGCTCGCGCGCGAACTTCGAGGCGCCGGTGCCGAGCCGCGCCCGCTCCTGCGGGTCCGCGAGGAGATCGAGGACCGCGCGCCCGAACGCGACGTCTGCCTCGCGCATGCTCGCCTCCTCGGTGCCGGGCGCGAGGAGGACGCCGTTCATGCCGTCCTTGATCTGCGCGCTCGCGCCCATGCCGTCGGCAAAGGCGACGGTCGGCGTCCCGCACCACAGGGCCTCGCCGAGGACGTTGCCGTAGGTCTCGCTCAGCGAGCCGTGCACGAAGAGATCGGCGTACGCGTAGTAGTCCGCCATCTTCGTGAAGGGCACCTCGCCCGGGAAGAAGACGCGGTCCGCCACGCCCTCTTCGCGCGCGACGCGGTTGTAGTACTCGCGGTCGGGCCCATCACCGAGGACGGTCAGCGTGGCGTCGGCATCGAACGGCGCGACGTGCCGCGCGAAGATGCGGATGACGCGGTCCTGACACTTCTCACGGGTGTGGCGTCCGGCGCAGAGGAGACGCGCCCCTCGCCAGGCGGCATCGCCGCGCGATCCCTGCAGGTGCGTGTACGGGTCCTCGCCGAGCGGGCGGTCGAAGATCTCGGGCTGCACCGCGCGCGGGATGACGTGGATGGGCGCCGTGACGCCGCGCTCGCGCCAGTACGTGCGGAGCCCCTCGGACAGGACGACGAGCCCGTCGGAGTCGTTGTAGATGCCCGCGAAGAGCTTCTCGTAGGGACGCTTCAGGACGAGCTCGAGGCCCGCGTTGACCCACCCGAGCTTCGACACGTGCTCGGGGAGCAGGACGTCGTACGCCGCGACGAGGTGGGTCGTGTTCACGCAGAGGAGCGGGATGCCGCGCATCTTGCGGAGCCACACCCCGAGCTCGAGGAGCATCGTCGTGGACTGCGCGTAGATGATGTCGAAGTCCCAGCGGTTCACGTCGAAGACCCACTTCTCGAGCGGGAGCGGCACGTGCAGACCGGGATAGGCGGCCAGCGGCACGCTGGGAAGCTCGACCGTCCCGGGGGCGAGCTCCTCGGGTCGCGCGTCCGGATCTTTCGGGCCGATGACTGTGACCTGGTGACCACACCGACGCAATTCTTGGTACAGGAACCGTGTCTGGAACGCTGCACCGTTCGCGTAGGAGATCCGCGTGAAGTCGCTCAGAATCGCAACCTTGAGAGGCCTGCCGTGGCGCGCCGAGAGAGACGCGAAGGGCTCTTCGCTCACGCCAGGGGCGCGGGCGGCGGCGCGGTCCGCGACCGAGTCCCGGTGTGAAAACGCGGACCTGGGAGCCCGCCCGACGCCATCCTTGCCCACCGTGTGTGTAACGCGGTGCGCAGTCGGCTCGCCCGTTTCCAGCGGAGAGCGACCGTGAAGATCCTCGACGTGACGGAATTCTATTCCGAACGGGGCGGCGGGGTTCGAAGCCATTTGGCGCTCAAGTCTCAAGTTCTGTGCCGGCTCGGGCACGAGCATGTCGTGGTGGCCCCGGGGGCCGAGGACCGCGAGGATGCCGTCCCCTTCGAGGGACCTGGCGTCGCACGGGAGGGCGGAAGCGCGCGGGTGATCCGCATCGCCGGCCGCGCCTCTCCTTACGACCCGACCTACCACCTGATGCTCCGCTACCGCAAAATCGCGGGCATCGTCGCCCGCGAGCGGCCCGACGTTCTCGAGGTCCACTCTCCTTACCTCGCCGCGCTCGGCGCCCTGCGAGCGGAGCGCAGCCACTACGGGGTGCGGACGTTCCAGTGGCACTCGGACTTCATCGACACCTACGCCGGCGTGCTCGGGGCGAAGCTCGGCCGCGACGTGGGTCCTTTCGTCCGCCCCCTGTGGGGCCTGGTCCGCGCCATCAGCCGCCGCTGCGACGCGACGCTCGTCGCTGCTCGGTGGCAGGTCGACAAGCTCGAGGCCCACGGGGTGCCGCGCGTCCGCCGGGTACCCTTCGGCATCGAACGCGAGGTGTTCCAGGCCGCCGCCCGCTCCGAGGAAGGCCGCCGCGAGCTCCTCGCGCTCGCGGGCCGCGCGCCGGACGACCCCGCGCGCGTCCTCGTCGGCGTGGGCCGCTTCGCGGTGGAGAAGCGATGGGACGTCGTCATCGACGCGTTCCTCGCCCTCCGCCGGGAACGCCTTCGCGATCCCGTGGTGCTCGTGCTGCTCGGTGATGGCCCCGAGCGGGCGCGGATGCTCGCGCGCGCCGGAGGGTCGCCGGACGTCGTGATGCCCGGCTTCGTGAAGGACCGGCCGACCCTGGCGCGCCGCCTGGCGAGCGCGGACCTGCTCGTCCACGGCTGCCCGTTCGAGACCTTCGGGCTGAGCATCGCCGAGGCGATGAGCTGCGGGCTCCCCGCCGTCGTGCCGGACGAGGGCGGCGCCGCCGAGATGCACGTCGCCGGGGCGGGAGAGCGATACCGCGCCCTCGACGTCGCGGAATGTACAGCGGCCATCGAACGTCTGCTGGCGCGGCTCGACGCGGGCGAGGCCCCCGTGCGCGCGGCGGCCGCGCAGGCCGCGGCGCGGCTCCCGAACGTCGTCGAACAGTTCGCGGGGCAGGTCGAGATCTATGGCGAGCTCCTCCGCGAGCGGACCTGAGCTGTGTGCTAGAAACCCGGAGAACCATGGCATCGAACATCGTCGAGACACTGGGCAAAGAGCTGGAGCAGGTCGACCGCGAGTACGCGTCGGACTTCGCAGGCCACTCGCGCCTCACCCGCGACGTCGACCAGATCGACCGCATGATCAAGCGTGTGGCCGCGGTGGTCAGCCAGATCGAGAGGATCCCGGCGGCGGCGCAGGGCCCCGACCTCCAGCGCATGCGCGACGCCGCGAGCTCCAGCCTCACGCTCTACAAGAACGAGAAGACCGCGATCCTCCAGGCCCAGCAGGTCGGCCCCGCGTTCGAGCAGTTCTCGATGGAGGCGACGGCCGCGAACTTCACGTTCGGCCGCTACCTCCGTCACTTCGCAGGTCAGGACCGCGGGACGCGCGACGCCGCGCTCCTCGGCGAGCTGGTCGACGACCTCCGTCAGATCGACAAGCGGATGACCGCGCTGCTCGAGCAGTCGCCGAAGAGCAGCGCGGATTTTGCGAAGGACCGCGCGGTCGTGCGCGAGAACCTCACGCAGTACCAGAAGGAGATCGAGCTCGTCGAGGCCGCCCAGAAGACCGGCACGCCCGAGGAGCAGGCGAGCATCCTCGCGACGCTCGCCAACAACCAGTTCAGCGTCTACCAGACGCACTTCGCCGGCGAGCCCCGCATCTCGCGGCGGCCCGCGCTGATGATGCGCGTCGTCGGCAGCCTGATGAAGATCCGCGAGCGCATGGCGGCCCTCAAGGTCGGCGGCCTCGCCGTCGAGTTCAACGACAAGAACATGGCCATCGTGGACGAGCGGCTCGCCGTCTACGAGAACGAGCTCACCGAGATCCGGAAGCTCCGTCAGGCCACGTCGATGACCGACATCATGGGCGAGCTCGGCGCCGCCGCGAACAAGCTGTTCGAGGAGTACAAGGCGAGCTTCGCCGACAAGCCGCGCACGCAGGCCGACCCGAAGCGCCTCTCCAACATCTGCGACAAGCTCGGTGAGGTCCGCCGCCAGATGGCCGACCTGTCGCGCGCCGAGGAGAGCGAGATGAACCTGAAGAACCTCGACATCGTGACCGAGCAGCTCGTCATGTTCGAGACCGAGTTCGAGCAGGTCGTTCGGGCGCAGGCGCAGAAGTAGATCGTGGCGGTCCACGTCTCGCTGCACGACGTGTCGCCGGCGTGGGCGCCCGAGGTGGAGCTCGCGCTCGAGCGGGCGCACGCGCACGGCGTGAAGCCGGCGCTGCTCGTCGTCCCCGACTTCCACGGCAAGGCATCGCTCCTCGAGCACCCCGCCTTCTGCGCCCGCCTCCGCGCGCTGCAGGAGAGTGGCCACGAGATCTACCTGCACGGGTTCTTCCACCGCGCACGCACGTGGGACGAGCACGTCACCGAGACCGCCACCCCGCGCGGCATCGGGTCGCGCCTTCGGTACCTGTTCGCGCAGAAGGTCCAGTCGGGAGGCGAAGCCGAGTTCAGCGACGTCTCGCAGGAGGAGGCTCGTTCGCGCCTCGACGAGGGCGAGCGGATCTTGCGCGACGTGGGGCTCACGATCACCGGCTTCATCGCGCCCGCGTGGTCGATGCCCGGGTGGGTCCTCCCGCTGCTCGCCGAGCGCGGGTACTCGTTCACCGAGGATCACACGCGCGTCTACGACCCGGCGCGCGGCGTGTCCCGGCCCAGCGTCGTGCTGAACTACGCGAGCCGCACGCCGGGCCGGCTGCTCTCGAGCGTCGCATGGTGTCGCATCGCGCGGCCGGCGCGCCGGATCATGCCGGCGCGCATCGCGATCCATCCCGCGGACATGCGCTTCGCGCTGCTCCGCAGCGAGATCGAGTCGCTGCTGACGTGGGCGGAGGGCGACTTCGTGGACACCGGCGCCGCGCTTCTCTCCTGAGCGCGGAGGGCGGCGCGCGGTCGCGTGTTCCTCGTACGGAGGACGGGTTTCTTCCGTACGCTTCTCTGCTATGCGGAAGCCTTGGCGATGATGAACTCCCCTGGCGACGTGCTCGCGGCCGTCGCCGAACAAGCGCGAACGCTGGCGTCGGCGACCCACGCATGGGCCATCTCTGTCGAGGGTGACGTCGTCCTCGGGCGTGCCTCGGCTCCGTCGGACGTCGAGCCTCCTCCCGCGGCGGGCGCCGTGACCGCGCTCCTTCGCGCCGCGCGCGCGTCGCTCGTGGGCAGCGGCGTGGCGCGCGAAGGTGACCTCGTGATCGGCGCGCTGCCCGACGCGAGCGGGCACGCGGTCGTCGGCCTCGTCCTCGTCATCGCGACCGACGCGGGGGCCAGCAACGCGGCGACCTCCGCGGCCGGGTTCGACGCCGCGCTCCGGGAGCTCTGCATCCTCGGCGGTCTACGTCTCGAGAACGCCCGGCTGCGCACACGCATCGAGAGCGTGACCAAGGCTCGCGAGGTGCTCCTCGCGAGCGTCTCCCACGATCTCAGGAACCCGCTGAACACGTTCGCGATGAGCGCCGGCCTCCTCCGCGACGACCTCGAACGCAAGGAGGTCGATCCCGCGCGCGGCCTCACCCTCGTCACCCGCATGGAGCGCGCCACGTCGCGCATGCAGTCGATGATCGAGGATCTCGTCGAGGCGAGCCGTGTCGACGCGGGCGCCGTCGTTTACGCAGCCAAGGCGGAGTCGGCCGCGCAGCTCGTACGCGACGCGGCGCGCGCCGCAGAGCCGAAGGGCAAGGAGAAGGCTGCGGCGGTCGTGCCGGAGGCCCTCGACGAGACCGCGTCCGTGCTCGTCGACCGCGGGCGCACGCTGCAGCTCCTCGCCAAGGTCGTGCAGTTCATCTCGAAGGCGACCGGCGACAGCGGCGCCATCCACATCTCCGTCGCGGCCGAGCAGGACCAGGTCCGCTTCACCGCGACCGGCTACGGCCCCGGCAAGATGAAGCTCGGCAAGCCGGAGGAGGGCCGCGCCGGCCTGCCGCTCCTGCTCGCGCGCGGCCTCGTCGCAGGTCAGAAGGGCACGTTCAGCCTCGACACCGCCGACGGCATGACGGTGACCTTCACGCTTCCGGCTGCGGGCTGATCTCGGGAGTCCCGGTCTCGGCGCGGTCCCCGCCGTCGCGCGCGAGGAGCCGCGCGACCGCATTGCCGAGCGTGCTCGGCTGGACGGGCTTCGCGACGTGAGCGTCGAAGCCCGCCGCGATCGCCTTGGCGGCATCCTGCCGTGACGCGTAGGCGGTGAGCGCGATCGCCGGAAGGCTCTTCGCATCGAACCGCTTCCGCACGGTCCTGATGAGCTCCATGCCATCCGAGTCCGGAAGCCCGATGTCCGAGACGAGGATGGTCGGGGGCTCGGCCTCGAGTGCCTCGAGCGCCCCTGCGGCCGTGCCCACCGACGTGACCCGCGCGCCGTAGCGCTCGAGGATGGTCGTGATGAGCTCGTTACCGTCCGGGTCGTCCTCGACGACCAGCGCGTGGACGCCGGCGAGCTGCGGTGCGGAGAGCGGCGCAAGGCTTCGACCGCGCTCCGGCTCGGCCTCGCTCTCCTCGGCGACGATCGGGAAGAGCAGCGTGAAGCATGCGCCCTTGCCGGCGCCCTCGCTTGCCGCAGAGACGCTGCCGCCGTGCTCCTCGACGAGGTGCTTCACGATGGCGAGCCCGAGCCCGAGCCCGCGCGCCTTCGCGTCCTCGGCCTGCCGGAATCGCTCGAAGACGTGCGGAAGGAAATCGGCGGTGATGCCTTCGCCGTTGTCCTCGACGACGATCTTCCCCTGCGGCCCGTCGCGGGTGACCCGCACCTTGACCGTGCCGCCCTCGGGCGCGAACTTGATCGCGTTCGACAGCAGGTTGCCGATGATCTGGCGCAGCCGCCCGGCGTCGCCCTTCACGCAGCCGACCGGCTCGAGCGACACGTCGAGGGTGACGCGCTTCGCGGTGCTCGGGGGGCGCGCCGCCTCGACGGCGGTCTCCACCACGGAGGTGAGCGCGATGAGCTTCGAGTCGATCTTGAGCGACCCGGTGACGATGCGCGACACGTCGAGCAGGTCGGCGACGAGCTGGTTCAGCGCGTGCGCATTCCGGTCGATGGTCTCGATGGCGCGGGGCACCTCGCCCTCCGCGAGCTGCCCGTTCCGCATCATGTCGGCCCAGCCGACGATCGCGTTCAGCGGCGTCCGGAGCTCGTGGGACAGCGTCGCGAGGAACACGTCCTTCGACTTGTTGGCCTGTTCGAGCTCCTCGCGGCGACGCTCGGTGGTCTCGTGGAGGCGCGCGTTGTCGACGGCCGCGGCGATGCGGAGCCCGAGATCCTCGGCCAGCGCCAGCTCGCTGGCACCGAACGGCGCCCCGTCGGTGATGCGCACCAGGGACAGCGTACCGACGGCGCGCCCGCGCGAGACGAGCGGCAGGCACATGTAGGACCGAACCCCGAGCTCGTAGAGGAACCGGACATGCTCGGTGCCGCGTCCCGACTTGGTGTCGTCGACCTCGGCCGCGACGTCGTAGAAGACCGCCGGGCGGCGTGAATAGGCGACCGTCGCCGGTCCGAGCGCGAAGCGCGGATCCTCGAGCAGCCCCGGGTCGGCCCCGGCCGACGCGATGAAGAAGCTCCGCGTCGGCCCGTTGCCGACGAGCTGCAGGAGCGCGAGGTCGCCGAGCAGCGGGAGCGCTCCGGCGACCGCGCCCTCGAGCTCCGTCGGTGCCTCGAGGGTTGCGCCGAGCCGCCGGCTCGCATCCGCGAGCATCTGCACGGCGCGCTCGGCGCTGACCCGCGCTTCGATGTCGGTGCTGGTGCCGGTCCAGAAGGAGATCTTGCCGAGCTCGTCGCGCCGGGGCACGACCCGGACGAGGTGCATGCGGTAGCCGCGGTTCGCGTTGCCGAAGCGGACGCTCGCCTCCCACTCGCGGCCGCTCGCGAGGGCCGCGGTCCAGCCTTCGAGAAAGCGTGGGAGGTCCTCGGGCGCGATGACCGCGTCGAAGGCGAGCGCGTCGCCCGCGAGCTCGGTCCAGCGGCGGTTCGCGTACGAGAGCGCTCCGCTCGCATCGGTCGTCCACACGATGAGCGGCATCGAGTCGGCCAGGCCGACGTAGCGCTGCTCGCCGACCTTCTTCACCTCGGCGAGCTCGCGCTCGCTCATCAGGCGCAGGGCCTCGTGCTGGGCGCGGATCAGCGCGTTCTTGCGGGCGAGATCGACGAAGACCGCGACCTTCGCCTTGAGGATGTCGGGCTCGTACGGCTTGAACAGGTAGTCGACGGCGCCGACCCCGTACCCGCGCGAGATGAACTTGGCATCCTTGCTGATCGCCGTCAGGAAGATGATCGGTACGTCACGCGTGCGGGTCCGGCTGCGGAGCAGCTCGGCGGTCTCGAAGCCGTCCATGTCCGGCATCTGCACGTCGAGCAGCACGACCGCGTAGTCGTCCTTCAGCGCTGCGCGGAGCGCCTCCTTGCCGGACAGCGCGCGCACGAGGCTCAGGTTCAGCGGCTCGAGGATCGCCTCGAGCGCGAGCAAGTTCGCCGGCTCGTCGTCCACGATGAGGACGTTGATCTTCGCGGTCGCTGCGAGCCGGGCCGCATCCTCGACCGAGCGTGCGCCCGCGAGCTCCGCCGGCCCGAGCGACATCGGCGTTGATCGGCTGACCGCGCCGACGCTGCGCGGGGGCGGTGTGCGGTCGATGGCATGCGCCTCGCTCGGCACCTCGGGTTCGATGGGCGGCTTCACGAGGCGGTTCTCCGTACAATCTCGCCGGCGATGGCTTCCAGCGCGGCGACGCAGTCGACCTGGGTGGCGGCGATCCCCGCAGTGGGCATCTCCGGGCTCTCGGCGGTCGCCGGATCCTGGACGATGGCGATGCCTCCGGCCTGCTTGATCCGGGCAAGCCCCTTCGCTCCGTCCGCGTTCGCTCCGGTGAGCAGCACTCCGACCACACCTGCACCATAGGCGTCCGCGGCCGACTCGAAAAGCACGTCGATCGAGGGGCGGCTGTACGACACAGGCTCATCGATCGACAGTGCGATCCATCCGGGCTCGATGAGCACGTGATAATCGGGGGGCGCGAGGTAGACGCCGGGGCCGCACAGCGCGTCATCGTCGTCGATCTCGCGGACCGGCAACTTGGTGCTGCGCCCGATCAGCGACGCGTAGACGTCGCTGGACGCACGGGCGCGATGCTGCACCGCGACGACCGGCACCGGAAAATCGGCAGGCAAGCGACCGAGGATCGCCTCGAGCGCGTGCAGCCCGCCCGCCGACGAGCCGACGACGACCACCGAGGTGGTACGTGGAATGACGGCGTCACGATGCGGAAGCGGAGGGGCACGCGGCGGCGCGTTCGAGCTCACCGGCGCCTCCGATAGATCCGCTCGCGCGCATCGAACTCGTCGTAGTCGTGCTCGACCGCCGTGAACCGCAGCGACTCGCGCCGCCCGAGCGCGAGGAGCCCGAACGGCGCGAGCGACTCGTTGAACAGGCCGAGCACCCGCGTCTTCAGCTCACGGTCGAAGTAGATGAGCACGTTGCGACAGAGGATCAGATTGAACTCCGAGAAGGCCGAGTCCGTCGCGAGGTTGTGCTGGGCAAAGAGGACGTTGCGCTTGAGGCGCGGGTCGAACGCCGCGAAGTCGCCCGCCGCCGAGTAGTACTCGCTGAACGCCCGGGCCCCGCCCGCCTGGAGGTAGTTCGAGGTGTACTCGCGCATGCGGGCGAGCGGGAACTCGCCGCTCTTGGCGCGCTCGAGGGCGTCGGCGTTCATGTCGGTCGCGTAGATGCGCGACCGGTCGTAGAGCCCCTCCTCCTCGAGCATGATCGCGAGGGCATAGGCCTCTTCCCCGCTCGCGCAGCCCGCGTGCCAGATGCGCACGAACGGGTACGTCCGGAGCACCGGCACGACGCGCTCGCGCAGCGCGAGGAAGAAGGAGGGATCGCGAAACATGCCCGTGACGTTCACGGACATGTCGCGCACGAGGCGATCCATCGCCTCCGGGTCGTGCAGCACGCGGGCCTGGAGCTCGGAGAAGTTCGCGAGCCCCTCCCCCTCGAGACGCTTCATGAGGCGACGGCGCAGCGAGGAGAAGGCGTACTGGCGGAAGTCGTGTCCGTAATGGCGGTACACGCCCTGGAGGAGCAGCTCGATCTCGATGCGCTCGAGCGCGCTCACCCCCACGTAGGCGGCGTCGGGACGAAGCGCAGCGGCATGCGACGGCGAGTCGCCTTCCCCGGTTCCGGGAAGGCTCTCGAGCCGCGCATAGGAGCCGCTCCGCTTGGTGGTCATCGTGATCGGTCAGCTCTCGTTCGAGTAGAGCCACACCCGCATGAGCGAGAGCAGCTGGTCGGGGTCGACGGGCTTCGTCACGTAGTCGCTCGCGCCTGCCGCAAGACACTTCTCGCGATCGCCCTTCATCGCCTTCGCGGTGAGGGCGAGGATCGGCAGCGAGCGGTACTCGTTCATCAGGCGAATCCGGCGCATCGTCTCGTAGCCGTCCATCTCGGGCATCATCACGTCCATGAGGACGATGGAGACGCCCGGGGTGGCGCGGAGGACCTCGATGCCCTCGCGGCCGTTCTCCGCGAACACGACCTTCATGCCCGCGTCCTCGAGGACGTTCGCGAGCGCGTAGATGTTGCGGACGTCGTCGTCGACGATGAGGACCTTCCGGTCACGGAAGACCGCCTCGGCCCCCGCCGCGTCGGCCAGCATCTTGCGCTTCGGCTGGGACATGTCCGCCTCGACGCGATGCAGGAACAGGGTCGTCTCGGCGAGCAGCCGCTCGGGTGAGCGCGCGTCCTTCAGGATGATCGAGCGCGCGTACTTCTTGAGGCGCGTCTCCTCCTGCGAGGTGAGATCCCGACCCGTGTAGACGAGCACCGGCGACGGCTCGAACTCCGTCGCGTTCGACATCTTCTCGAGGAGGTCGAACCCGGATTCCCCGCCGAGCGACAGGTCGAGCACGATGCAGTCGAAGCGCTTCTCCTTCATCGCGGCGAGGGCCGCGTCGCTCGTGCCGACCGCGGCGATCTCGACGCCCTCGGTGCCGATCAGCTCGATCATGCTCTGCCGCTCCCGCTCGTCGTCCTCGACGATGAGGAGCGAGGGCGCCTTGCGCGACAAGAACTGCTCGATCTGCTGGAACGTGTCGTCGAGCCTCTCCATGCTGAGCGGCTTCTGCGCGTAGGCCGCGGCGCCGCGCGAGAGCGCCTCGTGCTTGCGGTCGAGGCCGGAGAGGACGTGGACCGGGATGTGGCGCGTCTCGGGGTGCGCCTTCAGGTGCTCGAGCACGCGGAGCCCGTCCATGACGGGCAGCTGCAGGTCGAGCATGATCGCCGAAGGCAGGATGCGGCGCGCCAGGGTGAGTCCGATGTCGCCGCGAAGGGCGATCACCGCCTTGAACCCCTTCTCGCGTGCCATGGCGAGCATCGTCTGCGCGAAGCTCGTGTCGTCCTCGATGATGAGGAGGACCTTGTCCTGCGTGCGGATGTGGTGCCGATCGTCGGCGATCTCGCCGGTCGGGATCGGATCCGTCGGCTCGATGAAGACGCCGCCGCCCCCGCCGCCGCTCTTCGCGGTGGGCATCTCGATGCGCGCCTCGGCCTCGGCCGGCGGGTCGTACTCGGTCGGCAGGACGATCGTGAAGCAGCTTCCCTTGCCGGGCTCGCTGCTGACGCGGACCTCGCCGCCGAGCAGGCGCGCGAGCTCGCGGCTGATCGAGAGACCGAGGCCCGTTCCGCCGTACTTGCGGCTCGTCGTGCCGTCCGCCTGCTGGAAGGCCTCGAAGATGAGCTGCTGCTTGTCCTTCGCGATGCCGATACCGGTGTCCTCGACGCTGAACGCGATGATCTTGCCGTTTGCCTCGCGCAGCGGCGCGGCCTGGTAGGTGTCGCCGCGCCGCGGCACGTGCACGTGCACCGTGATCCCGCCGTGCTCGGTGAACTTGAAGGCGTTGCCGATCAGGTTCTTCAGCACCTGCTGGAGGCGCTGCCCGTCGGTGCGGATGGTGACGGGGACCTCGGGATCGATCTTGAGATTGAGCTCGAGGTTCTTCTGCTGCGCCACCGGGCGGAAGTTGGCGTCGAGATTCCCGAGGATCTCCTTCACGCCGACGTCCTGCGTGTAGATCTCGATCTTGCCGGCCTCGACCTTCGACAGGTCGAGCACCTCGTTGATCAGGTTGAGGAGATCGGTGCCCGCGGAGTGGATGGTCTTCGCGTACTCGACCTGCTTCGTCGAGAGGTTACTGTCCTTGTTGTCCTGGAGCATCCTGGCGAGGATGAGCAAGCTGTTGAGCGGCGTGCGCAGCTCGTGGCTCATGTTCGCGAGGAACTCGCTCTTGTACTTGGAGGACAGCGCGAGCTGCGCGGCCTTCTCCTCGACGGCCATGCGGGCCATCTCGACTTCCTCGTTCTTCTGCTCGACGGCCTTGTTCTGCTCGACGAGCAGCGACGCCTTCTCCTCGAGCTCCTCGTTGACCTGCTGCAGCTCCTCCTGCTGCTCGCGCAGCATCTCCTCGGAGGACCGGAGCGTCTGGGCTTGCTGCTCGAGCTCGGCGTTGGAGCGTTTCAGCTCGTTCTGCTGGCGCTGCAGCTCGTCGGACTGCTCCTTGAGCTCGTCGGCGAGGCTCTGCGACTGCTTGAGCAGCTCCTCGGTGCGCATGTTCGCGCCGATCATGTTGAGGACGACGCCGATGCTCTCCATCAGCTGCTCGAGGAAGACGCGGTGGATGATCGAGAACGGCTCGAAGCTCGCGAGCTCGATGACGCCGCGCACCTCGTCCTCGAAGACGACCGGCAACACGATCAGGTTGAGCGGCGGCGACTCGCCGAGGCCCGACGTCACCTGGATGTAGTCCGACGGAACGCGCGTGAGGAGGATGGGCTTCTTCTCGAGCGCCGACTGACCGACCACGCCCTCGCCGAGGGCGAAGCGCGTCATGACGTGCTTCCGCTCCTTGTACGCGTACGTCGCCATCAGACGGACCGATTTGCCGTCGGCGTCGTCGCGCACGAAGAACGCGCCGTGGCTCGCCTGCACGAGCGGCGTGAGCTCGCTCATGATCATGCGCGAGACGCTCTCGAGGGTCTTCTGCCCCTGCATCATGCCGGAGAACTTGGCGAGGTTGGTCTTCAGCCAGTCCTGCTCGCGGTTCTTGAGCGTCGTCTCGCGCAGGTTGACGATCATCTCGTTCACGCGCTCGCGCAGCTGGAGGACCTCGCCCTGCGCCTCGACGGTGATGCTCCGCGTGAGATCGCCCTCGGTCACCGCCGTGGAGACCTCCGCCATCGCGCGGATCTGGTTGGTGAGCGAGTCGGCGAGCTGGTTGACGCGGTCGACGAGGTCGCGCCACGTTCCGGCGGCGCCGGGGACGATGGCCTGACCACCGAGCTTGCCCTCGGTACCGACCTCGCGTCCGACGCGCGTGACCTCGCTCGCGAAGGCGCGGAGCGTGTCGGTCATCGTGTTCAGCGTATCGGCGAGGGCGGCGATCTCGCCCTGCGCGTCCATCGTGAACTTCTGGGAGAGGTCGCCGCTCGCGACCGCGGTGACGAGCTTGATGATGCCGCGAACCTGCGTCGTGAGGTTCGAGGCCATGCTGTTGACGCTGTCGGTGAGGTCCTTCCACGTGCCGGCGACGCCGGGCACGCGGGCCTGGCCGCCGAGGTTACCCTCGGTACCGACCTCGCGCGCCACCGTGGTGACCTGGTCGGCGAAGATGCCGAGGGTCAGCGTCATGTCGTTGATCGTCTCGGCGAGCTCGGCGATCTCGCCCTTCGCCTCGACGACGAGGCGCTTCGACAGGTCGCCGCGCGCGACCGCGGTGACGACCTTCGCGATGCCACGAACCTGCGTCGTCAGGTTCGTCGCCATGCTGTTGACGTTGTCGGTCAGATCCTTCCACGTGCCGGCGACGCCGGGCACGAAGGCCTGGCCGCCGAGCATGCCTTCGGTACCGACCTCGCGCGCGACGCGCGTGACCTCGGCGGCGAAGCTGCGGAGCTGATCGACCATCGTGTTGACGGTGTTCTTCAGCTCGAGCATCTCGCCCTTCACGTCGACCGTGATCTTCTGCGAGAGGT
>JAQBQL010000113.1 GCA_028287035.1 Labilithrix sp.
GGCGGCAACGGCACGACGCCCGCCGCGAGCGGCGGCGGCGGCAACGGCGCCAGCGGTCGAATCACGATGGCCTACCGCGGACCCCAGGCGGTGTTCACGTGAGCGCGCGCGCCGGGTGGCTGGCCCTGTTCGGGCCGGCGGTGCTCCGCAAGCTGGGGATCGACTACCCGCAGCGGCCGGTCCTCGAGTTCGCGGCGGGCACCGGCGCAACCGTGGACATCGTCGACGACGGCGTCGAGGCGGTGCGCGTCACGATCGGCGCGTCCGGCGGCGCAGCGCCGGCGGGCTCGGGCTTCGTGACCGTCACGTCCGGCGTGCAAAACTCTGCCGCCTCGCCCGCGGCGGCCGGCGTGCTCGCATTCCTCCAGACGCCGAGCTCGACGAACCTCCTCGCGGCCATGACCGACGAGACGGGCAGCGGCTCGCTCGCGTTCTCGGACTCCCCGAGCTTCGTCACGCCGCGGCTCTGGAACGGCGCGAAGACCTTCCGTTACACCTTCGCCACCTCGGCGATCGCGGCCGATCGCGCCGTCACGCTTCCGGCGCTGACCGCCGATGATGTGTTCGTCTTCGCGGGCTTCGCGCAGACGCTCACGAACAAGACGCTCAGTGCGTCGAGCAACACGATCACCGACACGAGCGCTGCCCTCGGCGACCTCCTGTACTTCAACGGCACGAAGTTCGTTCGCCTCGCGCGCGGCACGACCGGCCAGGTCCTCACCGCGACGTCGACGACGATCCAGTGGGCGGCGGCCGCGGGCAGCGGCGGCCTCGGCACGAACGTCAGCAGCGGCGCGGGCTACATCGCGATCGGCGCGGCGCCCGCGGCCGCTGGCGCGCTTCGACTCACGAACGCCGAGTACATCTACTCCAAGGACGGCGGAGCGAACGATCGCCAGCTTCTGGGCCTCGACGCGTCGGGATACATCCAGATCGGCGCCGGCTTGATCCAGTGCGCGATCGGCCTCGACGACTTGATCCTCGGAACGCCCTTCGGGCAGATCCTCCGCGCGAGCACGGCCCAGGCCACCTTCGCCGTCCCGGTCGAGGGGAACCTCTACGGCGCGGTCGACGGAATGGCGACGATCGCGATCAGCTCCGCGAACATCACGCTCGTGCAGGCGCAGTACGGCACGCGCGTGCAGAAGTTCACGGGCGCGCCGGCTGCCGTCCGGACGATCACCTACCCGTTGCCGGCCGACGATGCGCACTCGTACGTCCGCACGGTGTGGGTCAACACGACGACCGCGAACAGCATCACGTTCACGAACGGCGGCGGCGCGACGGTCGTCTTCGCTGGCAACACGAGCGTCGCGCACCAGCTCATCTTCACGCCCGCCGGCGTGTTCCAGGTCACCTGATCACCAACGCCACGAGAAGCAGCACATGACGCCCACCGACGCCCGCGTAGACCCGCCCGAACCGAAGCTGACGAAGGAGCTCGACAGGTACGAGATCCTCCAGGCGCAGCTGTCCCAGGTGCTCACGCGCCTCACGGAGGGCTTCAAGGTCTCCGAGGACCACTTCGACAAGCAGGATCGCACCCTCGCGCGTCTGGCTGACGAGTCGGTCTCGACGAGCACGCGCCTCGGCAAGGTGGAGCTGACGCTCACCGAGCACACCAGCCGGCTCGTGCTCGTCGAGGACCGCGCCGGCAACGCCTCGATGCGCGTCAAGACGGTCACGCAGTCGGACGAGGGGCAGAACATGCAGATCGCGTCGCTGGCGGTGAAGGCCGACGACCTGACCACGAAGCTCGACGCGCTCGCCGGCAAGGTCGACACGTCGCACGAGGTGCTCACCAGCATCAAGTCCGTGCTCGACAAGCCGCTCGTGCGGAAGATCGGGTACGCGGCGGGCTCCCTCCTGTTCGCGATTCTCACCGCGAGCACCGCCTACTTCGCGCGCGGCAGCGAGAAGGCCGCGCAGCCGACGATCATCCAGCTCGCCCCGCCGGCGCAGGTGGCGAAGTGAAGTCGCCCCGGCCGTTCCTCGCGTTCCTTCTCCTCGGCCTGGTGCTCGCCGCCATCCGCCTCCTGACGGGCTGCGGCTTCCTCCAGAAGAGCGCGCGCCCGGCGACCGCGGCGGCGCGGCTTGCCATCTGCGCGGAGGGCCCGATCGAGCAGTACACGCCGTGCTGCCTCGACGTGGCGCGCGAATTCCCGCTGCGTGACGGCGGCGCCCGGTCCACCGACGACTGTTACCTGGACGGAGGCCGCTGATGGCTCTCGCGAAGCTGATTGCAGAGATCCTTGCCGACGTCGTCATCGCGCTCGTGAAGGCGGACGGCGACGAGGCCGCGACCGAGGACGCGCTCATCGACGCCGAGTTCCGGCTGGCGCGACTTCGTGCCGAGCGGAGGCGCGGGTGATGATCCTCGGCGTCCTCTCCGTCG
Organism: Labilithrix sp.; assembly: GCA_028287035.1. The sequence goes on from JAQBQL010000113.1 coordinate 2,396, forward strand.
TAGTCGGCCTGACGCTCGCGGTTGCGCTGGCGATCGACTGGCGACGCCAGCGCGCGTTCGAGGCGAACCTCGAGATCGAACGGCTCGAGACGCAGCGCAGGCACGCCGAGGACGAGCTCCGTCGCCGCATGCGCGACAGCTTCTCCGAGTGGCCATTCCCCCCGAAGGGAGACCGGTGATGTACCCGCTCGGCCTGAAGAACTGGATCGCGTTCACCGAGGGATTCGAGGGGGGCGTCTCGTGCCCCTACCTCGACATTCGTGGCAAGATGACGATCGCCTACGGGAACCTTGTCGACTCGCCTGGCGCGGTGTCTGGCTTGCCTCTCGTGCACCCCGACGGCCGGCTTGCGACGATCGCCGAGAAGGTCGCCATGTTCGAGCGCCTCACCGCCCCTGCCGTGGCGCCGCGGCTAGCTCACGACGGCTGGACGGCCGCAGCGAGGCTCACTGATCTGCGCCTCCCGCGCGCGGACATGATCGCGCTGGCGCTCGGCCGGCTCGCGTCGAACGAGGCGATCCTCCGGCAGCGGTTCCCGAGCTTCGACACGTACCCGCTCTGCGCACAGATGGCCCTGCACTCGCTCAGCTGGGCATGCGGCGCGGGCTTCGACTACCCCAAGCTCGAGGCGGCCGTGAGGGCGCGCGACTGGTACACCGCGTCCCTCGAGATCCACATGAAGGAGCGCACGCCCGAGGGGAAGCTGAACGCCGGCCTCGTCCCGCGCAACGTCGCGAACAAGGTGCTCATGCGCAACGCGGCGAAGGTGGAGGCGTTCGGCCTCGATCCCGAGACCCTCGAGTGGGTCGACGAGCTCTCCGTGAAGGACGTGCCCACCGTCCGAGACCTCAGCATCCACGACGAACCGACCAACCCGGGCACGCTGCCGAGCATCTACGCCGGCCGCGAGGAGGTCACGGGCAGCGGCGGTATCGTCCACCCCTGGCACTTCTACGACGAGCCGCCCGACGACGTGGCGTGACGCGCCCGAGCTACCGCGCGCAGACGCCGTAGTGCAGACAGGACGCCTCGTCGGCGTCCGTCCAGATGAGCGTCGTCGGCACGATTCGATTCATCAGCCCCGGCTGCGCGGGGTCGATGTGATCGAGGCCGAGCGCGTGGCCAAACTCGTGAGCTGCGATCTCCGCCACGCGCTCGGGCCGCTTGTCGGCGTCGATCCAGATGCGAAACTCGCCCTCGCTCGAGTCCCCGAGCTGCTTCGGCGGCAGCGGCGCCCTCACGATCTTCATTGCGCGTCGGTCGCTGTCGTCGGGCAGCTGGCCCCAGACGATCTCGGGCACCGGCTTGCCCGTGGCGGCGGTGATGAACGCAGCGCCGCGTGCGATGGCCGCGCGCTCCTCGAGCGAGAAGGCCTCGTCCCCGATGATGACGTCGCTCTCGCCGTGGGCGCATCCGAACAGCAGCGCCGCCACCACCAGAACAGCCAGCACTCGGCTCATCCAGAAACCGTACGGCTGAGCGGCGGGCCCCGACATGGGTCGTCCGTGACAACCGTCAGTTCGGTCGCAGTTGGTATCCGACCGACGCAGATAGAGCACAACCGCCCGTACGCCCCAGGGAGGGCGTGGGCCGGGTGCTAGGGTTCCGCGGTGCTGCGCGAGACGAAGGGCACGTGGTCGGTCACCTGCGCTCGCTGCTACGCTGTCCAGCCGCTCGAGGCCGGGAGCCTGCTCGAGGCGCGTGACGCCGCTCGTGGCGCGTCGTGGCTGGACCAGGCGCGCAAGGGGCAGCGGCTCGAGCGATGGGCGTGGCTCTGCCCGGCGTGCCGCCCGAGGCCGGCGGGCCCTGGCGTGATGGGCCCGTCGACCTAGCAACCTGGCGCGCCGACCGGCCGACGAGCCTCGGGATGGTGCTCGAGGACCAGGCCGCGAACGACAACGATCACCCGCCGACCGAGCGGATGCCAAGGTCAGGACGTCTCGCCGATGGCCTCGACGTTCTTGTGCGCGGTCAAGAACCCATCGCCCCACCCGTCGATCGCGAGGTGCACGGCGTCAGCCTCGGACCCCGTGCCGAGCCGCACGACGGTGGCCAGCGTGCCGGCGGGCATGCTCGGCCACAGTTCGTTGTGAACGATGCGGACGCGCGCGCCCGGCTTTAGGTCGCTCACGGGCGCCGGCCTCGCACTCTCGGACTCTGTTGCCCAGGCTCGCATCGCTCGGGCACACGTACGCGCCTCTTGGACCTTGGCAGAGGGACCGTCGCGGAGCTCACGGAGGCGCGCCCATTCGTCGACGAGATCAGCCGCCATTGGATCGCGACCGAGAAGGACGAACATGGGCTCGTCGGGGTGGGCGTTCGCGTAGCAGTCGTAAGTGCCCGGCCTGTTCTTCGTTCCCATCACGCGTCTCCCTTTGATGCGTCGCCCGGCGCGACTGATGGTGCCTGTCTTGCCGCGCGGCGAACGCGACAGATCTCGTGCGCCTGATTGAAGCGGCTCAGCTGCAGCTCCACCGCCGTCGACAAGTCGCTCTTCGCCGTCACCGACGCGCCGCAACAGCAGGTGACGGTTGCTTCGGTACACATCCAAGCGCTCATCGGTTGACGCCCTCGGAGGGCGCCAGCGTTCCCCGAGCTGCCGCGTCGATGGCGCCCGCCAGCGTGGCGCTCAGGTAATGGGAGCGCACGCCGCTCGCCGTCCCCCAGCTTGTCTCGCGCCGCGCGTCGAAGACGGACACCTCGAACATGCCGACCTGGCGACCGATCGAGACCTCCGTGCATTTGCCGGCGGCGAGCAGCTGCCCGATCTGCGCGATCGCACGACCTGCCTCCTCGGCGGCCTTCACGCGCTCGGAGAGCCAGCGTAGCCGCATCTTTCGCTCAGGGTCCTCGAACGCATCAACCAGGCGGAGCACGTCCGTCGACAGAGCGCTCGTCTCGTCCGAGGCGTTGGAAGAGGCCGGCGCGGGCAACGCATCGACGACCGCGAGCGCGGCGCGCAGCGACCCGTCGGTAACGCGCGCCATCTTGCGAAGCGTCGACTCGTGCGAGGCGCGTGCACTGGGGGTCGCGTCCCAGAGGCCGCCGGCGCGAGCCTGCTCAGCGCGAAGCAGTAGCCACGTGACCAGCTCCACGAGCGCCCCCTTCGCGTGCCGCTCGCCGACGAGCCGCATTGCTTCCGCGTACAGGTCGTGACGTCCCGAGCGCAGAGGGTGCGCCGCCTTGATCTCTTCGGCCTCGCTGAGCGACGCCGACGCAGTGACCGGCACGCGCGCGAAGTTCGGGTCAGCAATGAGGCGCGCCTCTTCCGCCTCCCTCGCGTCGTCGCGCTCCGCCGCCCGCACGATCGCAGGGTCCACGTGCGAGCCCTCAGCCGTCTCCCGCGCGCGGATAGGCTCGGACTCGCTCTCGGCCCATACGAACTTGTTCGTGCGGTGTTTCGCGCAGAAGTACATCTGCTCGCCGTCCCGCTTTGCCACCTCGGCGGCGGTGAGCTGGAACACGACCGGCGAACGACCGCACGGCCATCCACCCTGGTCCTCGGCCTGGCACGTCGTCGAGCCCTCGGGTGAGGCGCGCTTCAGGCACGCCCGCCGGTCGTGGCACCGGAGCGGCTCGCCCATGAACGAGGACAGCAACTCGCCGCCCTCGCCCCCGACCGCCCCGCACAGTCCGCACCGCGGCGCCGGGGCAGCACCACCACCGCCGCCGCCCCACGCGATGATCTCGACCTCGATCGTCGCCTTCTTCTCGTTGCTCATGCTCGCCCCTCTCGGCGCGCCGCATCGAACGCGCGGTTGATCTCGGCCATGCGGGCGTGATCGCCCCCGGCGTCCGGGTGGTGGATGCGCGCGAGCTCGCGGTATGCCTCGCGCACCGTGATCGCGTCCGCGGTCTCGGGGACGCCGAGCGCGTCCCACCACGCCGGCGCGGCGGTCGACTGCGGGAGCGCGGCGAAGCCGGTGAACGCCTGCTCGAGCATCGAGCTCGCGCCGTGACGCTGGATGGCACGCAGGGCCTCGACAGTGGCCCCGATGGCGCGCAGGTTCCAGCGGACCTTCCGGTACGTGTCGCACGCGATGACGAAGGGGCGCTTCGTGGTGTGTTGGGGCTCGTCCGGCGTGGGCGTCGGGATGGCGCGGTCGAAGTACACGGCCACGCCGCCGTCGTCGGGCTCGCGCCAGTTCGCGTACGGGAGACCGTCCTGCCGGAGCGGGATGTTCGTCGAGAGGACGACGCTCGTTCCGCCGAGGAGCTGGAGCGAGTGGAGGAGCTCGTCGCGGGCGCGTCCCAGGTCGACCTTGAAGTCGGCATCACGGCGGCGGCCTGGCGGCGTGCGCGGCTGGCCGGCGGGCCACGTGAGCGGGTAGCGCGCGATCACGCGGCCTCCCGCGTGAGCCACCGGCGGGCCGCGGCGCGGAACGCTAGGACCTCGGGCGACCCATTAGCAGCCCACCGTCCTGGCGGTTCTGCCACTTCCGCCGGCACTTCACCGGCATCCGGCAGGGATTGAAAATCCCCGTGTCCCTGGTTCGATTCCGGGAGTGGGCACTGCATCTGGCGCTCTCCGACGCGCCGTCTCAGGGCTCCCTCAAGGCTCCCGCAGCGCTCCCGCAGCGCCCGGGAGAGCCACTTCGCGAAGCCAGTCGACGCTTCGCGGCGCGTGGCGGCCGAAGATGCCGACGTCGTCGGACCCCAGCTGGCCGCGGTCGTTGCCACCCCAGCAGGTCGCGACGCCATCCCTGGACAAGCCGCAACCGTGCTCCTGGCCCAGCGCGAGCTCGGTCGTCCCGTCGAGCGCAACGAAATGCTCGGGGCGCGTCACGTCCCATGGCGTGGAGGCCGCCGCCGACTCGGCGAACTCGTTCGCGCCCCAGCAGAAGACGCCGCCCTTTGCCACGGCGCACGCGTGATCGCGGCCCAGTGAGAGCGCGAGAGCTTCCGCGACGCCGGGCACGACGACCGGGGCCGAGGCGGGGCCATAGCTGCTCCCGTCGCCGAGGTCGGCGTGATGGCCCAGACCGAAGCACGCGACCCGTCCGTCGGTGAGGATGGCGCATGTCTCGTCCGCGCCAGCGGCGATCGCACGCGCCGGCAAGGGGAACGCGATCGTCCGCGGAGAGAGCGTCGGTTCGCCGATTCCGGGTACGGTCCCCCAGCAGGACACCGCTCCGTTCTCGTTCCGTGCACACGAGTGCTCGACGCCCAGCGCGAGCTCGACGGCGCGCACCACACCGGCGAGCCGTCGCGGCGGTGCCCACGGCTCACGACCGCCGCTGCCGAGCTGGCCCGACGTGTTCGCGCCCCAGCAGATCACCGCCTTCGCGGAGTCGATCGCGCAGGTGTGGTGCGCGCCGGCCGCGATCGCCCGCAGAGGTCGCGCTGCCCGCACGCGAACGGGTTCGGCGCTTGGCAGGTTCGTTCCATCGCCGAGCGCGCCGTCACGGTTGTCGCCCCAGCAGAGCGCTTCCTCCGCGCGGAGCGCACACGTGTGCATGCCGCCCGCGGTGACCTGGGTTGCACCCCGCAAGACGAGGCGCGGACGAGCCACGGATCCCGCGGTCACCGCGGGCGCTACCTGCCCGAGGCCGTTGGCGCCCCAGCAAACGACGTCGCCTCCGGTCAGGACGCATACATGGCCGGCCTCGGGAAACGCACCGCCGCTCGCGATGGCCGCCGCGCGGAGCGGTTCCGCTGTCGAACCGCGAGGCGGCGGGTCCTCCGCCGCTGCGCGGATCGGGGCCGTGACGTCGGCGCGACGCCGGTAGACGTCGAGCGCGCTGCAGTCGAAGCCCGTCCACATGTGAATGTCGCGCGCCGGATCGGGCAGGTGCTCCGAGAACGCGTAGAGCCGATCGAGGTCGCGCCCGACCATGATCGCGTACTCGCCGAACGTGAGGCAGCTCGAGAGGATCATGTACTTCGCGTCGCCCGCGCGGAGGTAGTCGTAGAGACCGGGCGTCGGCACCCCGGCGCCGAGCGCGTCGAAGTACGCCAACGGGTGGAAGCTCGGTGAAGCGTGGCCGTTCCTGATCGCCAGGAACGGGCTCGCTGGAAACACCACCCCCCCCGTCGAGCCTCGCGATCGACGCGTTGAGGGCACGAGCACGCTCGCGCCCGACCTCGTCGATGACGAGCGGGGCGGCGTCGGCGTGGGCGCGCGCGAGGAGGAGAGCGAGGAGCACGGGCGTGCCCACGCTCGCCAGGAGCGCTGGGGCATTGGCACGCGCCGCGGCATCGCCGCGCTGGAGCGCGCGGGCAACCGCGCCCCCCACGATGAGCGTCACGGGCGCGGCGAACACGATGGCGTACATGAGATTGTTGACCCACGCCGTCGCCTTCGCGTACCCGATGACCGACGTCACGAGCGCGCAGACCAGCAGGCCCGTCCATAGCCCGACCTCCGCGCGCCAGGCGCGCTTCCAGGTGAGGACGAGGGCTCCGAGTGGCACGAGGATCATGAACGGCGCGAACGTGAAGAGGAGGGCCAAGGCCTCCTTCTCTCGTGCGGGATCCACGTGGTGCTTCGCGAGCATCGTCACCGTGTAGAAGGAGTATCGACCTCCGGTCACCCACTCGAGGACGCCGTAGGTCGCGATGGCGAGGACGGCCGTCGCCACGCAGAACGAGACGCCGCGCCGACGGTCCCGCAGCAGCACGAACAGGCAGATCCACGCCGCGAAGAACGCCGTGCTCTGTTTCGTGAAGACCGCTGCCGTGAGGAGCAATGCGCCCGCCATGATGCCGCGCGCGCGGAACGGACCACGCGCCACCACGGCCGCGGCGCCCGTGACGAACGCAACCGCGAGGGAGTCGACGCGAACGAGGTCGTAACAATAGCCAGCGAGCGGATAGCCCGCGACGATCCAGCCGAGGGCGAGCGGGACGGCGGCGTAGCGGAGGATGTGCCCTTGCCAGTGCCGCCAGACCGCCCAGCCGAGCACGGACATCGCGACGGCGAGCGAGAGCAGCGAGAGAAGGCGGCCGCTCCAGTAATCGAGGGTTCCGAGCTTCTCCAGGGCAGCGAGGACGGCGAAGTGGACAGGTGCGTACGGGAACGGCAGAAAGCCCCGATCGGGCGCGCCGTAGAGGGGCTGGCCGTGCGCGACGCGATAGCCCATGTAGAGGACGCCGCCCTCCATCCACTCGATGTCCATCGGGTACGCGAGGCGCGACGAGACCACGCGCAGGAACCCCACGAACTGATCGATCGCCGGCAGGAGGAGGATCGCGACGCCCGCGAGGTGCCACCACCGCTTGCTCGCCCGGAAGTGCGTCGCCTTCTCACTCATGACTGCTCACGCAGCAGAAGAGCACATCGGCGGCGATCGTCGGCGCCGGTCGCCGTCCGCGGCTACGCGGCGCGTCTCACTGCATGACGCCCACGAGGGTGACGCCGCCGCCGCCATCGGCGCTGCCCATGGGCACGACGCGCAGGTTCGTGTCGTGGAGCGCCGGCATCGCGATGCCGACGCCTGCGCCGGCGAGACCGCCGAAGATCACGTCGGTCGGGAAGTGGCCGCCCGACATCACGCGGCCGGTGCCCACGACCGCGGAGCCGGCGACGCCGCCGATCAGCGTGACGAGCGCGAGCCCGGGACGCCCCAGCTTCTGCAGGGTGCGCGCGGACGCGACGGTGACCGCCATCGCATTCGCGGTGTGCCCGCTGAAGAACGATCGGGCGGCGTTGGAGTCGTTGCGCTCGTCGAGCGGCGCGCCGTTGTTGTAGACGCGCGGCCGGGGGCGCGCGATCGCGTAGCTGAGCGACACCTGGAGAGCGCTGATCATGAGCGCGCTCTCCGCGATGACGACCTCGTCCTGCACGCCGTTCCAGAAGCTCTTGTCGCCGATGCCCTCGGCGAGCAGCACGACGAGCGGCGGGAGCGCGACGGTCGCGGCGGTCGCGATGTCGCCGACCTGACCCCAGGCCGTCGAGTAATTGCCGGCCGACGGGCGATCGAGCGCGTTGATCTTGGACCGATCGCAGTTCGGCACGCACGCCGGGCCCGACCCGCTCTCGTCCAGGAAGAGGAACCCGCTCGTCGCGGCGGCGCCGATGAGGAAGATCGGGACGTCGAGCTCCCAGCTCAGCCGGTACGCCGGCTTGGGCCGCGAAGACGCGGCGTACGACGGCGGCGGCGGCGCGACGAGCGGCGCCGGGTCGACGGGCGGCGCGTACGAAGACGGCGGCGCGGACGCAGGAGCCGCGGAAGGATCGGCGGTCGCCGGCGCGGGCTGCTCCACCTGCGCATGCGCGGACGACGACGAGAACGAGAGGAGCAGGGCGGCGAGCGTCGGCAAGACGGCTCGCGTAGCCCGCGTGAGCAGCGGGGACGGCATCGCGGCGCGCACGTGCAAGCCGGGTTCCACGTCGTGAGCCGCGGGCGTTCGGGCGCTCTCGAGGGAATGCGCGGAGCCTGCTGCACGCGCGCGCGGTGGCGGCCCGCCGCGCGTATTCCCCGTCCCCCGGTCAGGATGGCGAAGAGCGCCACGGTCGCGTGCGGGAATGGCTCCTTCGCCACAGCGGCGGCCCGTGTTTCGTCGCGAGCGGTCGTCACGCGACGCGCGACATGCGACTGCGTCGTCCTCGCCGCGCGACTCGCGGTAGGCTCCGCCCGATGACGAGGCGACGTCGGCGCGCTGGCGCCCGCACGAGCAAGTGGCTCGCAGTGGGCGCGTCCCTCGTCGCGCTCCTCATCGCGCGCCGCGCCGGTGCGGCGCCGACCGTCCGGCTCCACGTGGCTGCCGAGAGCACGTGCGAGGGAACGGCGGCGATCGCCTCGCGCCTCGCGGCTCGCGGCGTCACCGTCGGCGACGACGACGGCGCGTTCGACGTGGACGTCACCGCGATCAGCGCCGGCGCCGACGCGCCCGCCACCGCCACGCTCATCCTCCGCCGCGGCTCGCGCACGGCGACCCGTACGCTGAGCGCGCCGACCTGCGACGAGGTCCTCGAGGCGTCCGCCTTCACGCTGGCCCTCGCCCTCGAGCAGCCGCTCGACGCACCAGCGCCTCCGCCGGCCGCGTCACCTCCGACCGCCGCCTCACCTCCGACCGCCGCCTCACCTCCGCCGGCCGCGTCACCTCCTTCACCAGCCTCACCTCCCGGGCCTCCTCTCACCCTGGGAGCATCGGCGGGCTTCGGTCTCTTCGCCGGAGCGTCGCGGGCGGTGGCTCCCGCGCTGGCTGGCCGCGTCGATGTCGGCTCGGAGCGGCCGCGCCTCCTCGCGCCGTCGGCGAGCCTCGGCATCCTCGTCGTGCTGCCCACGACGACCCGTGCCGCGGACGCGGACGTCGGCTTCGCGATGCAGGCGGGCTTCGTCGATGGCTGCCCGGTGCGCCTGGCGATCGGCGCGCGCCTCACGCTGCGCCCGTGCCTCGAGCTCCAGGTCGGCCGGCTGCAGAGCCGCGCCTCGGGCATCGTCGGAGGACGCCTCCAGTCCTCCACCTGGGCGGCGCTCGCGATCGCCGGCCGTCAGCGCGTCGAGCTGGGGTACGGCATCGGGCTCGAGGCGGTCGTCGTCGCTGGATCTCCGCTGATCCAGGATGACATCTTCGTCGGGGCGTCCCGGGTGCTCGGCGTCGGTCCGCTGCTCTTCTCGGCGACGGCCGGCGCCGGCGTGCACTTTCGGTGATCGCGATTACGCTCGCCGGACACAGCCCTTCGCCAGCCATCGTGTCCCAGGCCTCGATCCCCCTTCTCCCGCTCGACTACGACCGCGCGCACGACCGCGCGGAGAGGCCGGATCATGCGGAGCGCTTCGACCTCGGTCCGGATGGCGACGAGGGAGAGGACGACGCCCGGACGACCCCGGGCGGGAGCCAGGTCGCTGCCTATCCGAGCGACGCGGGCCGCCTCCGCCGGCTCGTGGACGACGAGCACGGGTTCGTGTGGCGTTCGATCCGCCGGCTCGGCGTGCGCGAGAGCGACGTCGACGACGGGGTGCAGAAGGTCTTCCTCGTGGCCGCCCAGCGGCTCGCCACGTTTCCGCCCGGCCGCGAGCGCGCCTTTCTCTTCGCCACGTGCATGCGCGTCGCGGCCAACGAGCGCCGGGGCGAGTCACGCCGGCGGAGCGCGGGAGCGGAGGCCCTCGAGGGTCTGCGGTCGCACGGTCCGAGCCCCGAGCAGCACGCGTCGGACCGGCACCTGCTCGACCGGCTGCTCGAGCCGCTCCCGCTCGAGCTCCGCAGCGTTCTCGTGCTCTTCGAGCTCGAGGGGATGACCGGCGACGAGATCGGCGAGCTGCTCGATCTGCCGGTCGGCACCGTGGCGTCGCGGCTGCGTCGTGGCCGGGAGCTCGCGACCGCGGCGGCCAAGCGGCTTCGTGCCAGTGAAGGAGGCGAGCGATGAGCACCAGGCTCCGCGATCTCGATGACGATCTCGGCGCAGCGTTCCGCTCCGCCGACCACGACCGCCCGTCCCCCGACGCGAAGACCGCCCTCGTCGCCGCCCTCGGCCTCGGCGCGGGCGCCGCCGTCGCGGCCAGCATGGCCGGCGCAGCAGGCGCGAGCGCAGCAGGCGCGAGCATGAGCGGAGGCGCCGGCGCAGCAGG
>JAQBQL010000127.1 GCA_028287035.1 Labilithrix sp.
TGGCGTCGAGCCGCTCCGCGACGGCGCGGCCTCGGTCGTCGCCCGTCACCTCGGGCCGCACCCAGATCGCGGCGACGAGGTAGGCGCGCGCATCGCCGTACACGACGACGCGATCGATGACGGGATCGTCCGCGAAGCGGGCCTCGATGTTCGCGGGCGGGATGTTCTTGCCGCCGGCCGTCACCAGGATGTCCTTCTTGCGATCGATGATCTGCAGGAAGCCGTCCTCGGTGAAGCGGCCGACGTCGCCGGTCATGAACCAGCCGTCCTCCGTGAAGCACGCCTTCGTGGCCGCGTCGTCCTTGTGGTAGCCCGCGAACACGCTGGCCCCGCGCGCCAGGATCTCGCCGTCCTCCGCGAGCTTCAGCTCGACCGACGGAAGCACCTTGCCGACGGTGTCGAACCGGAATGAGTCGGGGCGGTTCAAGGTCAGCGTGGGCGACGTTTCGGTGAGGCCGTAGCCCTCGATGATGAGCACGCCGCACGCGTGGAAGAAGTCCTTCACCTCGCGCTTGAGACCGGCGCCGCCCGAGAGGCAGAACTGCAGCCGCCCGCCGGTGACCGCCTCGAACTTCGCGAGCCGCGCCTCCTGGGTCGGCTCGTGCATCGCCATGATGGCGAGCTTCTCCCAGTGGGACGGCACGCTGAGGAACACGGTCGGCTTCAGCTCGGGGAGGCGCGTGAGGCACGTCGCGGGGTCCGAGAGATACGACGTCCAGCCGAGCATGTTGCCGAGGCACAGCTCGCCGAAGCCGAAGATGTGGCTCATGGGCAGCCACAGCACGTCCACGTCATGATCACCGGCGAGGAGCGGCCCGTTGCACTGCAGCCAGTCGCGTCCGTTGACCCCCACGTTGCGGTGCGTGAGGGGCACGCCCTTCGGGTTGCCCGACGTGCCGCTCGTGTAGAGCATCATGCCGTTCTGATCGAGCGACACGCCCGCCATGGTGCGGTGGAACGCCTCCGGATCCGCGTCGTCGCGCTGCTTCCCGATGGCGCGCGCCTCGGCCAGGGTGACGACCTTCTTCGCGACGTCGGCGAGCGACGGCACGGCGAGCCCCTTGCCCGCGACCGCGGCGTGGACCTGCGCGACGTCGAGGCCGGCATCCATCAGCACGATCTTCTCGACGAGCCCGAGCGCTCCCCACGCCTGGAGGAGGCGACCCAGGAGCGCCGGGGTGTCGACGAAGATCACCTTCGCGTCGGAGTGCGAGGCGACGTAGCTGACCTGCTCCGGGGTGGACGCCGGGTACACGGGAACGATCACGCCGCCGGCGGCCTGGATGGCGAGCGCGGCGCTGCCCCACTCCACGCGGTTCGGCGCATAGACGGCCGCGCGGTCGCCGCTCGCGAGCACCGTTCCGAGGAAGAGCGCGAGCTCCTTGATCTCCTGCGCGAACGTGCCCCACGTGACCGGACGCCATCCGCCCGCGCCGTCCGGCACGTGGAAGCGCGGCTTGTCCTTCTTCGCGTCGAGATCGACGAAGACGGCGGCGGGAGCGATGTCGAGCTCGAGAAACGGCGTGATGTCCATGGCGGTACCCCGGGGCGAGTGAGTGGCGGATGAGGGCGGCGTGCGTGCCTTCAGCCGACCTGGTTGTCCTTGTGCGGCGCGACCTCGGCGAGCTTCTCCTCGAGATCGAGGAGCCGGCTCTCCAGCTGGTTCAGCGTGTGGAGCGAGCGCTCCTGGTCACGCTTCGTGGCGAGCCCGAGGGTGCCGACCCACTGGGCGGCCGCCTTGTCGTAGGCGGCCTTCATCTTCATCGCCGAGCCGAGCATCATGCCGCTCGGCGCGAGGACGAGCGGGCTCTTCATCCACACCTCGAGGTACTTCGCGGTGGCGTTCTCCCAGGCGTCGAATCCCTTCTTCCAGGTCTCCCAGATCATCGTCTTGCTCCTTCGGTTCGGGTCACAGGCCGAGGCGGCGCAGCTCGCTCGCCGTCGTGAAATCGTCGTTCGTCTCGCCGGTACGGCTCGTGGCGCGCGCCACCTCGCCGAGGCACTCGAAGAGCCAGCCCACCTGGCGCTGGGTGGTAACGGCGCCGGCCGACGGCGAGATGGTGACCGTGGTGCGGACGCGCAGCACCTGGGTCAGCACGAAGTCGGGCAGGCTCATCTCGCCGGAGCCATCGACCTTCACGTCGTACTGCTCCTTGTCCGCGAACGGGAGGCCGCGGAACGTGCCGTTCTTCACCTCGCCGTAGCTCGTCCAGGCCGCGCCGTTCTCGAGCGGAAAGCGATAGAGCTGCACCGGCGTCTCGTAGACGAGGAGCGTCTTGCCCTCGGGCGCGTCGGGCGTCACCGAGGCGACGCCGTGCAGATAGAACCCCGTCGGGTCCTGCGTGTAGACGCCCTCGGTGCGGCCGCCCACGTCGAGCGCGACCACCACCGGGCTCGCGAGGCCGGTGAACGACTCCGCGTACCACTTGCCGGTCAGGCTCTGCGCGGTCACCTTCGCGACCTGGTCGTCGGCGTAGTCGACGCCGAAGCTCCACGTGCGCTTGCCCTCGCTGCTCGTCTGGCCGAGCACGTCGACCTGACGCTCCTTGCCCGACGGCGACACGAGGTAGCTCGCCGGCACGCCGATCTGCGGCACGAGCTCGGTGCTGTCGATCTTCCCGTCGAGGTTCGGCACGCACGGAAGGGCGGTCCCAACGCCGCCGTCGTAGTCGGCGTGCTGGGGCGGCGGCGTTTCGTTCGCGCTGCACGCGCTCGCGAGGGCGCCGGCAGAGACGAGGATCGCGAGCGAGGCGGCAAGGGAGGAGGACTTCATGACGACCTAGAAGAGATAGTTGAGGCGAAGGCGGATCAGCTGGGCGGGCTTGCCCGACTGGTTCGTCAGCAGGTTGTCGAAGCCGGAGAGCGGGAAGAGGACGCCGTAATCGAGCGCCGCGAGGAACGAGTGGGTCTGGAACACGAGGGACGGGTCGACCTCGATGCCGAGCGGCGCCTTCCCGGAGAGGGTAGACGTCGCCTCGACGGCGCGCGAGGCGACGACCGCGGCCTGGGCGCTGAGCTCGCCGCTGCGCGCGCGGAGCATGCTGAACCGGCCGTGCGGACGGACGTAGACCGCGTCGGTGACCGCGCCGAGGATCTCGCGGAAGAGGATGCGGTCGATCCGGAAGTCCGAATGCATGCGGAAGTTGTCGACGCGGTTGTCGCGGCGCGGCGCGGCCTGCGGGCCATCGAGGTCGCCGGGCTGCGTGGCCGCCGCGTTGGGGCTCTGGCGGACGCCGAAGCCAGGCGCCGGATCGCCGCTCGCATAGCCGAGATCGAGGCCGCCGCTCGCGCGACCGTCGATGGGGCCGAGCTCGCTCTCCAGCGCGGCGCCGATCTGACGGCTCTTCGCGGGGTCGCGCAGGAGGAGGCCGGGGAGGAGGGAGGCCTGATCGATCTCGCCGGTGACGATGACGCCCTCCGCCTCGATCCGCCCCCACGGCGCGGTGAGCCGCGCCCAGCCGTCGAAGGCGGTCGCCCGGAAGCCGCGCGCCATGACGCCCGACCCGCCGTTGGCGAACGGGTCGATGGCCTGCGCCGTCGAGACGTACGAGGCGGGCACGTCGTTCGACTGCCAGCGATGCGTGATGTACGCGCCGTAGTCGAGCGTCGCCTTGCCGGCACGCGCCCGGCGGAGGCGCGAGGCGTCGTCCTTCCAGTGCAGCACCGCGAAGGAGAACGTCCGCACGTCGGTCGACGGCTCGAACCCGATGCTGCGGTTCTGGTTCACGCGCTGACCCTGGAGGCCCGTCGCGCTGAAGTCGTAGGCGAACGCGAAGATGTGATCGAAGAGCGGCGTGATGAACGCCACGCGATCGGTGGCGTCCGAGCTGTCGCAGTCGAGGCAGTCGCCGCCGTTGGCGACCATGCCGAGGCCCCACTGCGTGCCCATGCGGCCGGCCGCGAGGAAGCCGAAGGGGAGGAGGAGCTCGCCGTACGCGCGCTTCACCTTCACCGCGTCCTCCGGGGAACGCTGCGTGCCGACCGTCGACGGCACGCCCGCGGGGAGCGAGCCGAGCGCGAGGTTGTCGAGCGCGTCGATGCGCGCCTTCACCGCGACCATCGAGCCCGGCGCATAGAGGCGGACGTCGGTGCGCCAGCGCATGTCCCAGTGCGTCAGCGTCTGGGCGCTCGGGTCGGACTGCGACACCGGAAAGATCGGCTGGCCGTTCGTCTGCAGCCCGCGATCGAGGTCGAGGTTGTAGAGGGCCTCGCCGCGCGTGCGGAGGTAGCCGGAGACCTCGATCGCAGTGTGGTCACGCGGGACGAAGTCCTGACCGATCTCCTGGAACCCGGTGGCCCGCGCGTCACCGGCGGTGAGCACGAGGGCGGCAAGCAGGAGCCCGGTCGCGGCGCGCGGGAGCGAGCTCTTCACGGCTCCGCCAGGTACGCGAGCAGATCGCGGTTCGAGGCGTTCGCCGCCTCGATCATCGGGAAGTGTCCGCAGCGCGGGTAGACGGTGAGCTTCGCGTTCGGCAGGTCGCGGACGAGCCGCTCGCCGTACTTCACGGGCGTCACCAGATCCTCGCGGCCCCACAGGAGCATCACCGGCTTGTCGATGCGGTGGTAGCGCTCCTGGGCGCCCTCGTAGTCCTGGCCGCGGACCGCAGCGAGCGCGGCGGCGACCGTGCCCGGACGCTGGATCTGCCCCTGCACGTTCTCGACGAGCGCCTCGGTCACGAACTTCTGGTCGTAGAAGGCGAGCGCGATGCGCTCGTCGCTGCGCTGCGTGTAATAGAGGCCGAAGAGCGCCTCGCCGACGCCCGCTGCCCGCGACCAGTGGAAGAACGTGGGGAGCTGCTCCTCGTAGACCCAGGCGTCGTACAGGGCGATCTTGCTGACGCGCTCCGGCGCCCGCAGCGCCGCGGCGAGCACCACCGAGCTGCCCCAGGAATGCGCCACGAACATCGCGCGCGTGACGCCGCGCTGCTCGAGGAGGTGGAGGACGAGCTTCGCCTGCGCGTCCGGCGAGTAGTCGCCCTCGGGGCGGTCCGACCAGCCGAACCCCTTCAGGTCCATGGCGATGACCCGGTAGGTCTTCGCGAGCACCGGCGTGACGGTCGCCCAGGCGTCGAGCGACGAGGCGAAGCCGTGCACGAGGACGACGGTCGGCCTGGCCGGCGCCGCGACGGGCTCCGTGCCCGCCTGGGCCGCGGCGGGGGAGAGCTCGCGCTCCGGCTCCCCGGTGTCGATGAAACGGACGTGCGCGCCGTCGACCTCCGCGAACGTGGCGGTCCTCGGCTCGTCGGGAAGCGCGCCCTTGTGGAAGGACATGCAACCGGTCGAGCCGAGCAGCGCGGCGACGATCGAGGCGCCCGCGAGGCGGGCCTTCACGGGGAGATCCTCCGGATCTCGGCCGCGTGGGTGAACTCGACGTTCGTCTCGTTGTCGGCCGACGTGATGGTCGCGATCGTGCCGTAGCACTCGGTGACGAAGGCGTACGTGCGGATGACGGTCGGCGCGAGGAACCCGATCTGACGGGTGAGGACCACCTGCACGCGCATCACGTCGAACGTGCCGAGCGGCGTCTTCAGCGTGCCCGCCGCGTCGACCTTGTTCACGTAGGTCTCGTCGTAGGTCCCGAACAGCGCGACGCCCTGGGCGGTGCCGCTCACCTTCACGGCGCTCGTCCACGTCTTGCCGACGGTCAGCGGGAAATCCAGCACCGAGACGCCCGGGGCGTTCTTCAGCTCGGTCTTGGTGGTCGCCGCATCCGTCGGCGAGACCACGCCGCGGAGGAGCAAGGTGCCGGCGTTCGACTCGAACACGCCGAGCAGATCCGAGCTGTTCGACAGCTTCGACGCATACGTGGCCCCCGCGAAGTCCGCCGCGTACCAGGTGCCCGTCACGGGCAGCGTCTCGACGATGACCGTCGAGTCGCCGGTGAGGGCGGTGCTGAAGTCCCACGCGCGGGCCGCGCCGGTGCCGGTGCCCGCCGTCGCGACGTCGACGTCGCTCCCGATCCTGTACGTGGCGTGGAGGCCGGCGCCCACCGGGACCTCGGCGCGGGTGATGACGCCGTCCTTGTCGGGTACGCAGCCGGTGACGACCACGTCGCTCCGGGCGTCGCCCGGGGCGCCTCCGTCGCCGACGGGCGCGTCCGAGGCTGCCGCATCCTGCGCGGGCGGGACGGTCGTGTCCACGCACTGGCCCTCGGCGCTGCACACGCCCGACGCGCAGTCGGCCCCGACGCGGCATTGCCGCTCGCTGTCGTCGCTGGCGCAGGCGCCGAGGAGGGCGAGGACGGCGGCGGTGGCGAGCGCGAGGCTTGCGAGCTTCATCCCACGGGCGTTGTTCGACTGCACACGGACCTCATGGGGAGGGTTGGGGACGCGGCGGGCGTCACCACGGCCTCCCGGCCGCCTCCATGTTGCACTGCACAACCAGAGGGCGAGTTCTCTACGGCGCGATCAAAGGCTCGTCAAGGTGAATGTTGCGGTGCACAATGCGGTCGTGGCGCCGCCCCTGCTCCTCGTGAAGAAGTATCCGAACCGCCGTCTCTACGACACGACGGAGAGTCGCTACATCACGGTCGACGACCTGTCGGCCCGCATCAAGGCGGGCTCCGACGTCCTCGTGCAGGACGCGACGACCGGCGCCGACCTGACCCAGCAGATCCTCACGCAGATCATCCTGGAGAGCCGCGGCGGCGCGCGCCTCCTCCCGGTGCCGCTGCTGCTCCGCCTGATCCGCCTCGGCGACGAGGCCCTCGCCGAGTTCTTCGGGCGCTACGTGTCGTGGGCCCTCGAGCTCTACACGCAGGCGCGGTCCGGCGCGCGCGCGCTCATGCCGCTCAATCCACTCGCCCAGGCGCCGTTCGCGGCGACCGACGCCCTCGCGCGGCTCGTCCTCGGCGCGGCGCAGTGGGCGAGCCCGGGAAGCGCCCCGCCGCCCATGCCGATCCCCCACGGATCGGCCGCACCGCCGCCGCCGTCGTCCGTCGATCTGCTGGTGCCCGAGCCGCCGCCGAGCGAGCCCTCGGTGCCGCCTGCTACTCCGCCGGCGACCACCGCGGGCGTCGCCGACGACGTGGCGCGCCTCCGCGAGGAGCTCGAGGCCCTGAAGGCGGCGCTGAACGCCCCGAAGAAGCGCGCCGCAGCGAAGAAGAAGCGGTGAGCCGCCGGCGCGTTGTGCGCTGCAACAAAAGGGGTTGACCGACGCGGATCCTGGCCGTAGGTTCCGGCTCGCCCATGTTGCAGTGCAACATGGGCCTCCAACGACTCACCGAAAGGCACTCCGATGATGGGCTTCGACGCGTTTTCTCCGTTCACGGCTTGGAACAAGGGCCTCGAGATGGTCACCAAGATGCAGGCCGACAGCGTTGCGCGCGCCTCGTCCTTCTTCGCCGAGATCCAGAAGCTCGAGTCGAAGACCGCCGAGCGCGGCGCGACCGCCATCGACGAGATGTCCGTCCTCGGCAAGGAGACCCTCGCGTACTCCGTGCAGCTCGCCGCCGAGATGCGCAAGATGCAGATCGAGGCCGTCAAGCAGGCGACCGCGGCGTTCGCGCCGAAGGCCTGAGCGCCCCGCGATGCTCGAAGCGTCTCGCGCGGTGACTCCGAAGGACACGCTCTACCGCGACGGTCGCGGCAGCGTGTACCGGTTCCGTCGTCCGGGGGGACAAGAGCCGGAGAGCCCTCGCTCTCATGCACCGGTGCTCCTCGTGCCGTCGATGCTCCACCAGTGGTACGTGCTCGATCTCTGCAAGGGCGCGAGCGTCGCCTCGGCCCTCTCGCGAACGAGCCCGTGGGACACGTTCTGCCTCGACTGGGGGGTCCCCGAGGACGAGGACCGGTACGTCGACTGGGATCACATCGTGGGACGTCTCGAGCGCGCGATCCGCTTCGTGCAGCGCAGCACCGGCGAGGCGAAGGTGGTGCTGATCGGCTACTCGATGGGGGCGACCCTGAGCGCCATCGCCGCCGCGCGAAACCCGGGCAGCGTCGCCGCCTTCGTCAACATCGCCGGCCCCATCGACTTCTCGGAGAGCGGCGGCGTCGGCACGATGATCGACTCCCGGTGGTTCGACGCGGCCGCCGTCTCCTCGGCGGGCAACATCGGCAAGGCGCAGATGCAGGCGGGCTTCTTCGCTCTCCGACCGCTCGAGACGTTCTCGCGTCACCGGCGCGCCTTCGAGAACCGCCACGACCCGGCGGCGCGCGCCGCGTTCGAGGCCCTCGAGACGTGGATCAACGACACGGTCCCGTTCCCGGCGGCCGCGTACGTCACGTTCATCGAGGAGCTCTACCAGCAGAACCGCCTCGTCCGCGGCGAGCACCGGGTGCGCGGCGAGTTGGTCGACCTCTCCCGCATCACCTGCCCTCATCTTTCGGTGGTCGCGGACCGGGACGGCGTGTGTCCCGCCGCGTCGACGACTGCGCTCGATCAGCACACCCGCTCCGCCGTGAAGGACACCCTCCACATCCACGGCGGACACGTCGGGGCCGTCACCGGCCCGCAGGCCGAGACCGAGCTGTATCCCCAGCTCGTGGCCTGGCTCGAGACGCACGCGGCCAAGGCCACGCGCACGACGTCCTGAAGCTCGGAGCCCCCCGCGGAGCTGCCGCTACTTCAACGCCTGGATGGTGGAGGTCGACGGCGGCTGCTCGCTGCTCGCGGAGCGCTCCAGGGTCCACAGGCCGGAGCGCTTCGCGGGGCGCCGCGGCACGTACGATTCGCTCCGCGGATCCCGCGTCAGATCGCAGACGACGATGTCCACCGTGGCCGCGCACGTCGCAATCTGTGCGACGTGCAGGCGGACCCCGGACTCGCGGGGGACGGGGATGGTCGGCCGGTCACGGGCGTCACCGCCCGATTGCTCCCCCACGACTTCGAGAGCGGACATACCGGCCCGAGTGCAAGCGCGGTGCCTTGTCACGGCGGTGACGCTCGTCCGCGTTTTTCCCGGTCAATGCTGCCCCTGTGAACGCGGGCACCCGTGCAAAGGTGTGCCATCGCTCACGGAGGACCGTCACGCTCGCGCGTAACGTCTGTAACACGTCGTCACGGTGACACTCGCCGGATGGCCAGTGGGCACCCTCAGCGCGCGTCGTGGAAGGGGTCGGTGGTCGGGCTGTAGTCGCCGGGCGTCCCGAACGAGAGCACGACGGCGATCACGAAGCCGATCACGATGACCGCCGCGAAGAGAACGGGACGCTGCCAGCGCGCGGGCTGCTTCTTCTTCGTCATCCGGGCGGCCGCAGCATACCCTTGCGGTCGGATGGAGACGACCACGTGACGCAGCTGCCCCACGACGAGCCGGCCGAGCACGCGTCCGCCGCCGAGGACCTCGTCCGCTTCTTCCGCGCCCTCCGCCCCGAGGCGCGGCGCGACTACGAGGCGCTGGCCAAGCGCGATCAGGACTTCGGCGAGAACGTCACGGCCGAGCGCGCCAGCACCGTCAAGGACGGCGCATGATCCCCGACCCCGAAGGGATCGTCCGGGCCTACGGCATCATCGCCCCCGAGCTCGGGCTGTCGCCGCGCGTCAGCGAGACCGCGGTGCGCGTCGCCCTGCGCGAGGCCGACCACCTCGCCGACGACGTGTACGACGTGCCGGCCGCGCTCCTCTTCGCGCTCGGCCGCTACCCGCGCTGCTTCGATGGCTTCCGCACGATGAGCGTCCTCGTCATCGAGTGGCACACGAAGACGCTCGGCTTCAAGCTCGAGGCCTCCCGGCTCGACCTCGCCGACGTGCTCACGCGGGTCGCCGCCGGCGAGCTGACGCACGACGAGGTCCGCAGCTGGGTCGTCGACCGGATGCTCCCGTTCGGAGGGTGATCGAGTAGTCTGGGCGGCGATGCGCGCTTCGCTGGTCGTCGTCGGCCTCGGCCTCCTCACCCTCGGCACCGGCTGCGGCGGCGGCGTGCGCCGGTTCGCCCTGAAGGCGCCGCTCCAGCGCGACACCGACCTCGACCCGGTCCACGTGAAGTGCCACGAGGAGCCCGACGAGAAGGATCACGCCAAGAAGAAGCGGATCTGCACGCCCGAGCCCTACGTCTCGCCGTTCGCCTGGGACGGCGCGAATCAGATCGCCTTCCGTCCGCTCGCGCGCTTCTTCGCCGTGGACCCCGCGGGCGAGTCGCTCAACGTGAACGCCTTCGACGAGGTCGCGGACTCGGCCTGGTTCACGAACCGTCTCGGCGCCGCCCCGTACGACGCGGCGCTGGTGACGAAGGGCTTCTGCGACAAGGAGCTCGACGGCGACGCCGCCGAGGACGGCGCATGGCCCATCGATCAGGGAAAGCCCAACGGGGCGAACCCGGGCTTCCGCGTGAACGTGCCGGGCGCGGGGAAGTTCATGCTCAAGTCCGATCCCGAAGGCGAAGGCGAGCGCGCCACCGGCGCCACCGCCATCGCCACGCGCATCTATCACGCGCTCGGGTGGTGGTCGCCGTGCGACTCGGTCGTCTACTTCAAGCCGAGCTCGCTGAAGCTGAAGGAAGGCCTCCAGGTCACCGACAACACCGGCGTCACGCGCAAGTTCGACGCGGCGATGCTGAAGAAGATCCTCGATGGCGCGCAGCACCGCGGCGAGCTCGTGCGGATGGTCGCGTCCAAGTGGCTGCCCGGCCGCACCATCGGGCCCTTCACGTACGAGGGGAAACGCAAGGACGACCCGAACGACGTCATCGATCACGAGGACCGTCGCGATCTCCGCGGCGCTCGCGTGGTCGCCGCGTGGCTGAACCACTTCGATTCGCGCGAGCAGAACTCGATGGACACGTGGATGGCGGTCGACGCGAAGAACGCGGACTCCACGCCCGGTCACGTGCGCCACTGGTACATCGACCTCGGCGACTGCTTCGGCAGCCAGTGGGCGGAGGACCAGATCTCGCGCCGTCTCGGCTTCAGCTACTACCTGGACTTCGAGCACGTGACCGAGGACTTCCTCACGCTCGGCCTCATCGAGCGCCCCTGGGAGCGCGCAGTGCGCAAGGGCACGTTCGGCTACTTCTCGACGCGTGACTTCGACCCCGACACCTGGAAGGGCGGGTACCCGAACCCTGCCTTCGTGCGTATGCAGGAGGCGGACGCGGCGTGGGCGGCCCGCAAGATCGCGCGGTTCCGTGACGACCTCGTCGTCGCGGCGGTGAAGGTTGGAAAGTACACGGATCCCGGCGATGGCGATTTCCTCGTCAAGACGCTGATCGAGCGGCGTGACATCGTCCTCCGGCGCTACCTCGCGAAGCTCTCCCCGATCGGCGAGGTGAAGCTCTCGGAGAGTGGCGAGCTGTGTGGCACCGACCTCGCGCGCTACGCCCGCGTCTTCGACGACCGCGCCTTCCGGTACGAGGCCAGGGTCTTCACCGGAGAGCGCTCCGCGCCCGGCGGCAGCGCCCCGGTGCGTGCCGAGGCCGACGGGACGGTCTGCGTGGCCGTCCCTCATCACGTCGCTGAAGGCGCCGCCTCGCGGCCCGACGACGCTGCGCGTTACGTGATCGTGGACGTGGCGAACGGGCAGGCGCCCGGCGTGCTGCGCGCGCACCTCTACGATCTCGGCCCGAAACGCGGGTTCGCGCTGGTGGGCATCGAGCGCCCCACCGGTGCCCGTCCCCCCGAATGAACAGCGTGCGTCATGCGCGGCCACGCGCGCGTCTGGATCACTGCCGATCTGGGCGAAAAACAGCCAGTTGCGGAACTTTCCCGTTACGTCACCCTGAGGTCCATGCCCGCTCGTAACCGACATGTGCGTTCGTCCCGGCTCCTCCTCGGCGCGGCTCTCCTCGGCGGCGCGTTCTGGATCGGTTGCGCGACCGACAACGGCGATCCCGTCGACGATGGCGAGGTCGTCGCGCCCGCCCCGGGCAAGAAGGCGGGCAGCGACGCCGCGACCGACGCGGGCGATCGTCCGGCCTTCGAGGCGGGCTTCGAGGACTCGGGTACCGAGGACCCGACGCCGGACGGCGGCGACGTCTGCGTCGACAACAACGATCCCGGCTCGTCCGAGACCACCGCGAAGGCGCTCCCCGGCACGAACGACAGCCAGAACGATCCGCTCTCCGTGTCGGGCACGCTCAGCAGCTCGGTCGACGTCGACTTCTACAAGATCCAGGTGGACGACACCTCGTTCCACCTTCTCCAGCCCGCGATGGAGATCAAGACGAGCGGCGTCGAGATGTGCGTCTTCGTGAAGTGCCCCTCGGGGTCGACGTCGAGCGTCACCTGTCAGGACGGTGCGGTCGCGAAGAAGAGCGACATCGGCACCGACGGCTGCTGCGCGACCGGCCCCTCCTCGGGTCACCCGGAATGGAACTGCTCGGGCGCGAACGACTCGGCTGCGCTGTTCATCCGCATCAAGCAGACCGCCAACGCGTGCCTGCCCTACACGTTCACGTACGCGTTCTGACGGCGAGGGAAGGGCGGCGCGGCCCTCCACGTACGAGACCGCGAAGGCCTTCGCCATGACCTCTCCCATCCTCGACCGTCGCCGCCTCGTGCGGCTTGCCCTTCTCTGCGGAGCCGCGTTCCCGCTCGCGTTCCACGTCGCGTGCTCGTCCGACAACGGCCCGCCGGTGGGGAGCGTCGTCTTCGACGCCTCGCCGCTGGAGATCCCGGACGACCACGCGGAGGCCGGGGCCCACGACGCGAGCGCCGACGGCTCGGTCGAGGACGCCGCGAGCGAAGCGGCCAGCGACGCCGCCCCCGAGGCCGCCGTCGATGCGGGCGCGCCGGTCGTGATCAACGAGGTCTACGTCGACCTCGTCGTCCGCGGCGACGCGACGGAGTACGTCGAGCTGCGCGGTGAGCCGAACACGCCGGTCGACGACCTCCAGCTCCGCATCCTCTACGCGGACGGCACGCCGAAGTACGTGGTCGCCGTCGGCATCGCCGGCGAGCGGTTCAACGGCAACGGGCTGTGGGTGGTCGGCGGGACGCAGACCTTCAAGCTGAACGTCACCGACCACGTCGACACGACGTACGGCGCGGCGCAGTTCGGGCTCGACACGCGCGGCGCCGTCCAGCTGCTCCGCGGCACGACGCTCCTCGACGTCGTCGGCTACGGACCCGATGCCGACGCCGGCGCCATCCCGCCGCCGCCCGCGCCGCCCACCGCGACGAGCGAAGGCAAGCCGGTCAAGAATGCTGCGCAGCCTGCGCAGACGACCAGTCCTGCGCGATCGATCGGAAGAAGGACCGCCGCCGCCGACACGAACGCGAATGCGAGCGACTTCTGCGCGATGGAAGCGTCGCCGGGGTTCCCGCAGAAGCCCTGTCTCTAGCGGCGCGCGGAAGAACCTTCCGCAAAGTTCTTCGCTCCATCGTCCGCGGTTGTCTACGATCGCTCCACCATGGCGGCTCGCTCGATCGGCTCCGGGACCATCTCTTTCGGCCTCGTGTCGATTCCCATCAAGCTCTACACCGCGGTGAGCCCGCAGTCGGTGGGCTTCAACATGCTGCACAAGACGTGCGGCGGGCGGCTCAAGCAGCAGCTGTTCTGCCCCGTCGACAACGTCGTCGTCGAGCGCTCCGACACCATCCGCGGGTTCGAGTACGCGCGCGACAGTTACGTGAAGTTCACGGATGACGAGCTGAAAGCGCTCGAGGCGGCCCGCACCAACTCGCTCGATCTCGTCGAGTTCGTTCCCGCTGCGTCGGTCGACTTCCTCTACATCGAGAAGACCTACTTCCTCGGGCCCGACAAGGGCGGCGACCGCGCCTACCGGCTGCTGTCGGAGGCGCTCGAGAAGGCCGAGCGGCTCGCGGTGGGACGCTTCGCGCAGCGCGGGAAGGACAACCTCGTGCTGGTGCGCCCGTACAAGAAGGGGCTCATCCTGCACGAGTGCTACTACGCCGACGAGGTCCGCTCGATCGACGACGTCGACACCGGCGGCGCCTTCGAGTTCAAGCCCATCGAGCTCGAGCTCGCGAACAAGCTGATCGAGCAGCTGGATCAGGACCGATTCGATCCGTCCCGCTTCCGCGACACGTGGGCCGACCGCGTTCGCGAGGCCGTCGAGCAGAAGGTCGCGGGCGAGGAGGTGCAGGCCGCGCCCGAGGCGCCGAAGGCCCAGATCATCGATCTGCTCGAGGCGCTGAAGCGGAGCGTGGCCACCGTCGCGCCCGCAGGCGACCCGCCGCCGAAGGCCTCGAACGACGAGGAGGCCGCGCCGGCCTCGGTCCGTGGCGGCCCCAAGAAGGCGGCGCCGCGCGCTTCCAAGTCCGAGAAGAAGAAGTCGAAGACCGGCTGACGTCGCCGCGCTGGCGGCGGCGCGTGTCCCGGTCCGCGGGTCAGCCCGTCTTGCGCCCGCTGTCCGGCTGACCGGGCCGCGCGCGCACGACGCCGGGCCGCGGAAGCGCCGGCAAGGACGAGGGGTGCACGCCGGCGCGGAGATCGC
>JAQBQL010000128.1 GCA_028287035.1 Labilithrix sp.
CGATCCAGACGTTCTTCGAGGGCCCTCGCCGAATCGGCCGCGTCCGCTTCCCGTGAGGACAAAAGAGAAGAGCCGCGAATCCCCGGAGGGAGTCGCGGCTCTTGCTCGAGCGTGAAGGTCTAGGTCAGACCTTGCGCATCGGGACGGTGCGGTTGAACTTGTCGTGGTTCTTGTGCATCGTCACCTGGTAGGTGAAGCCGGTGCCCTGGTCGCCCATGAGGGCCGACCAGTGGAGGAAGAAGTACCAGAGGCGGTACCAGCGCTGGCCGTACGCCTTGATGACTTCTTCCTTGTTCGAGACCCAGAGGTCCCGCCACGCGCGGAGCGTCTTGATGTAGTGCGAGCTCATTCGCTCGACGTCCTGGATCTCGAAGCCCGCGTTCTCGGCCGCGCGCAGCATGCCCGAGACCGGAAGGCTCGCGTCTGCGCCCGGGAAGATGTAGCGCGCCATGAAGAGCGCCCAGATCAGATCTTCGGGCTTGAGCGTGAGCGCCGTGAGCGGGTTCTGCGGGCTGTTGAGGCCGCGGATGCCCGTCCACTGGAGGACGAAGAGGCCGTCGTCCTCGAGGAGGCTGTGGACCTTCTCGAAGTACGTGTCGAGGTTCTTGATGCCGACGTGCTCGACCATCTCGAGGCTGACGATCTTGTCGAACTTGCCCTGGACGTTCCGGTAGTCACAGACCTCGACCTTCGCGAGGTCCTGGACGCCGTACTCCTTGATGCGGGCGGTGCCGAAGTCGACCTGCTCCTGCGCGAGCGTGACGCCGTAGGTCTTCGCGCCGAACTCCTTCGCGGCGCGGGCGACGAACGTGCCCCAGCCGCAGCCGATGTCGAGGAGCGTCTCGCCCTTCTTCAGCTGGAGCTTCTCGCACGCGCGGTCGATCTTCTTGTACTGCGCCTGCGCGAGCGGCGTTTCGGGGGTCTCGTACCAGGCGGCCGTGTAGACCATCGCCTCGCCGAGGCACCAGCCGAAGAAGTCGTTCCCGCGGTTGTAGTGCTCGCCGACGATGCGGCTGTCCTGGCTCTTCGAGTGGATGAGCGCTTCGGGGAAGAAGTTCGTCGCCGCCCACTTGAAGTGCCCCGGCGTGAGCTTGAAGCTCACCGTGTCGTGGCGCGACTCGAAGAAGGGGACCCACTTGTCGGCCGGGATGTCGACCTTCCCGGAGATATAGGCCTCGTAGAAATCCGACATCGGGACCTTCTTGCCGGACCACTGCGCGGCGAGGCCGCGATCGTCGAAGGTGACAAAGTCGCTGACGTTCTTCTTCATTGCGGGGCTGTTCTCCGTCGGGGGCGCGAGCTTGTGGCACATCACGGGCATCGGTTCAAGCCGTAGTGGCTGGCTGTCGCGGCAGACGGTGCTTTGCCGCAGGTAACGCCGTGCGCACCGAATTGCGCAGTGCCGACGAGGCCGCGGTGGCGGTCCACGCGCGCCGTGTTAGAAGCTCGAAACCTTGTCTTCGTATGCGCATCCCGACCTGATCACCTGGATGGCTACCCTCGCCGGGCTCCGCGCGAAGGTGGCAAAAGCCGAGTCGCTCGAGGAAGCGGCCGGCCTCGTCGCCCGCACCCTCCACGGCGAGTACCCCGACGTCACCGCGCTCGCCCGCGTCTACGCGGTGCTTCCGTACTCCGAGGTGGACGACGAGACCCGCGCGTTCGTGGACGGGCTCGCGAAGAACGCAGGGCAGACGGAGAACGTCGGGCCCGCGACTCCGGTGCTCGTCCTGCTCGGCACGCATGGCCAGCGGCGCGAATGGCAGGACCGGCGCGCCTCGAAGGGCCACCGCGGCATCCCGCTCGTGTCGCCGGCGTTCGTCCAGGGCATCCCGATGGTCGCCCAGCTCCTGAAGGAGATCGGGGTCGAGCTGTCGTGGCTCGATCGGTCGGGCGGCCTCGATGCGCGGCGGCTCCTCGGCCAGAACGGCGTCTTCTACGTTGCCGATGCCGCCGACGCGCGCGACTCGCAGGGGCGGCTCGTCATCCCGGCGCAGGACTTCGTCGCGGCCGAGCGCGTGCGGACCGTGTTCGGCATGGGCGGCACCTACGCCGACGGCACGCTGGTGGTCATCATCGTGTTCACGCGCGAGGCACTGAACCGCATGCAGGTCGACCGCCTCACCCCCCTCGTCTCGCTGCTGAAGAGCGAGACCGAACGCGTCGTCACGACGCGCCGCTTCTTCGCGCGCTGACCGGGCTCCGGGGGGCTGGCGGGCGGCGCGAGGCCCGCTACTCTGGACGAGCCATGCCCCGAGCTCTCTTTCCGCATGACGAGCCGGCCCGTCTTGCGGCACTCCATGCCCTCGAGATCCTCGATACGCCGCAGGAGCAGGGCTTCGACGACATCGTCATCCTGGCGAGCCAGATCTGCAACGTGCCGATCGCCCTCGTGAGCCTCGTCGACGGCGAGCGCCAGTGGTTCAAGGCGAAGATCGGCCTCGAGGCGAACGAGACGCATCGCGATTACGCCTTCTGCTCGCACGCGATCCTCGGCGACGAGATGATGGTCGTGCCGGATGCGCCCGCCGACGCGCGTTTCGTCGACAATCCGCTCGTGACCGGCGCCCCGAACGTGCGCTTCTACGCGGGCGCGCCGGTCCACGGCCCCGACGGCGCGAAGCTCGGCACGCTGTGCATCATCGACGACAAGCCGCGCGAGCTCACGCCGGCGGCACGGACCGCGCTCCTCGCCCTCAAGCGCCAGGTCGAGTGCCTCATCAGGCTCCGTCAGAGCCAGCTGCTCCTCGCCAAGGCGAACGGCGCGCTGGTCGAGCTGCAACACAACAAGGACGCGCTCGTGCAGTACGTCGTGCACGACATGAACACCGCCCTGCAGTCGGTCGTCGTGAACGCGCAGGCCCTCGCGGTGAAGCCTCCCGCCGCCGAGGAGGTGAAGAACGTGGCGCGCGAGATCGGCGCCGCCGGCGACACGCTGCGCCGGCTCGTCTTCGACATGATGGACCTGTCACGGCACGAGCGCGGCGGACAGCTCACGGTGGTCCGCCGGATGGTGCCGCTCGACCACGTCCTGCAGCAGGCGGCGCGGCTCTTCGCGAAGCGCCTCGAGGACGCCGGCGTCACGCTGAGGGTGCCGGCGACGGCGCTCTGCCTGGACACCGATCCCGACCTTCTCTCACGCGTGCTCGAGAACCTCGTCGACAATGCCGTTCGTCATGCGCCGAGCGGCACGGAGATCGTGGTCAGTGCGGCGCGAACCTCGACGGAGACCATCGTGACGGTGTGTGACGATGGCCCTGGCATTCCCGCCGATCGCCGGCTGTCCGTCTTCCAGCTCTACGACGCTGCGAAGCGCCCCAAGGCGGACTCCCGCGGCATCGGGCTCGCGTTCTGCCGGGTGGCGACCGAGGCGCTCGGCGGACGCATCTGGGTCGAGCCCAACGGCGCCCAGGGCAGCCGCTTCTGCATCGCGATCTGAGGCGTTCAGCCGAGCTCCGCGAGCGGGCGCGTCGACATGCGCGCCCAGCGGCGCACCTCGAGCTCGACGCTCTGCGCGTCTTCCTGCTCGTCGAGCCAGTGGACGGGCATCTTCGCCTGGGCAGCCTGGACCTCGAAGACCTCGCGGTCCCAGCTGCGCAGGCCGGTCGACCCGATCACCATCGCGTTCGGATGACGGGCGAGGGCGCGGCAAGCCGAGAGGAGGTTGCGGGCCTCGGCGAACCCGAGACCGAGCTCGATCGCGAGCGCCTCGCACTGCGAGCGGGCCGGCTCCTGGACGCCGAAGAGGACGAGCGCGCGAGAGCTCGGAAGGGCACGCCGGAGCGTGGGGCGCGCAGAGCTGGGCGGGACGGGCATGGGCGGCCCCAGTGCAAGACCCGGCCCGCTGCGGCCGCCGGCGGCGTTTCGGGTGGACACCCGTGTTTTCCCGGGCGAAAGCCTGCGCCCAGTTGCCGCGTCAGTCCCGGTTCACGCTGCGGTCCCCTGCGCGCGGCGAGTCGCCTCGGGCGCTTTCGTCGCCCCACGGAGCATCGGCGCGACCGCGGCGGCAACGAGCCCACCGAACGCGTAGAGCGCAACCGTCATCATCTGGGTCTGGAGCGACCGGCCGCGATGGCGGCGTGGGAGGCCGAGCGCCGGCGTGAGGACGACGGCGCCGAGGCCCATCATCGCGCCGGTGCCGAGGCCACGCAGCAGAGGATGGCTCGAGGGCTTCGCGAGCGCCGCATAGAAGAGGCCATTGCCGAGGAGGTCCCCGACGAGCGTGTAGCCGCGCAGCCGCTCGCCGCGCGGGCGCTTCACGAAGCCGACGCCCACCGCGTCGAGCACGCGCGAGAGGCCTGCCATGCCGAGCCGGTCCATGCGCGGCGCGCCCGGGACGAGCTGGCGCAGGATCTCGTGGGCCAGCGTCACCGCTGCGGCGCCGGCGGCGCCGGTGACGAGCCCCCGCGCAGGGAACGAGGTCGTGGAGTCGGAGGAACCGGAAGCAACGAGGGCGGTATCGGGCGAGCTCATACGGGCACGCGTGCAGATGTCGCGCCGGGGCTCGTGCCTTGCACGCCGTGCCTCATGGCAATCGAAGGATCGAAGCGCGCTTCCGTCGTCCAGGTAATAAAGGAGGCGGCAAGCACGCTCCGCGATGCGAAGTCCGAGCCCACCGACGACGCCGCGGTGGGCGAGGCGCTCCGGGCGGCCTGTGGCAAGAGGGGCATCAGCCCCGAGGAATTCGATGCCGCAGTCCGCGACGAGCCCGAGCTCCTCCTCCTCCAGAAGAACGCGATCCGCGAGGCTCTCGCAGGCAGCACCGACCCCGGACCGCACGCCGAGATCTCACGCGAGGCCGCGACCGGCCGCCCCGGCGATACCGCCGATGGCCCCGGCAACCCGGAGTCGTCCGTCGAGCCGCACTGAGGTCGCCGTCATTGCTGCCCCGATCGCGGGCGGCGCGTGTGACAAGCATCGGCGCCCTCGTCCGCTCACCCGTTCACACCTCGCTGGCCGGCCCGCGTTCTTCTGCCGTTAAGGAAAAGGCACACGGGCTGCATCGGGGGATGACCGGAGAGGTGACCATGACACTCGACGTCACGAAGGAGCGAGGCACGCCGCTCGACAAGCAGGAGTTCGACTGGAAAGAGCTCGTGCAGGTGCCCTATTCGAAGCTGGACGATGACGCATTCACGCGCGTGCGCGTGATCTTGATGAACGGGATCGAGGCCGAGAGCCTGCGCTTCAAGCACATGGCCGCGCGCTTCAACCCGGCGCTGCAGGAGCCGCTCGCACGGATCCGCCGCGCCGAGCAGCACCAGCAGACGCTGGTGAACTGGCTGAACCCGCCCGACCAGAGCGCGCTCGAGACCACGATCGGATTCGAGCAAGTCGCGATCGAGCTCACCGCGTTCCTCGCGCAGAACGAGCCCGATGCCTACCTGAAGCAGGTCATGGATTTCGGGCTCCTCGAGGACTTCGATCACATGTACCGGTACGCCGCGCTCATGGATCGCGTCGAGGGCCGCGACGCCAACAACCTCCTTCAGTGTTACACCGACATCCTGCCCGGCCGGCCGACGAGCGTTGAGCATCGCGCGCCGGAGGACGACCTCCGGGTCAACTACGACAAGACCACGGCGTCCCCGGTGTCGAAGCTCAACTCGATCATCCTCACTGCGTCCGAGACGATGACTCACGACTATTACATGGTCGTCGGCCCCACGTTCTCGGACCCGACGGCGCGTCAGCTGTATGCCGAGATCGCCTCGATCGAGGAGCAGCACGTCACGCAGTACGAGTCCCTCATGGATCCGCGCGAATCGTGGATCGAGAAGTGGATGATGAACGAGCTGATGGAGGTCTACACGTACCTCTCCTGCGCCAAGCAGGAAGCCAACCCGCGTATCCGCAAGATCTGGGAGCGCTTCGTCGACTACGAGCTCGGACACCTCCAGCTCGCGATGGCCGCGTTCCAGAACATCGAAGGGCGCGACCCCGCCGAGGTCATTCCGACCTCGCTGCCCGAGCCGATCGACTTCAAGAGCCAGCGTGACTACGTCCGCAAGACGCTGCGCGAGCAGGTTCACCTGCGCGCCAACGGGCGGCAGATCGTCGGGCCGGAGCAGGAGTCGCAGGCGTCGGTCGCTTACCGTACCCGCATGAACCGCGCGGGCTCGCCCTCGGAGCGCGTCGCGGCTGGTTACAAGTGGCGGCCGGGCACCGAGCTCGCGCCTCTCGTCGACGGTAACGGCGCTGGAATCCAGGAGTCGCGGCTATGAACAACACGACCGAGCTAGGAACGAACCGCACCGGCATCGACATGTCGCCGATCGACAACAAGCGCCTCATCGAAGGCGCTGCGGCGACCATCCCCAGCAGCCCCGGTGACGAGCAGGGGATCGACCGGGAGCGCGCCGAGTACGTCGTGCTCGGCGCGACCATCGGGAGCGTGCCGCCGCCCGGAACGCTCCGCGGCGCCGCCACGTCGGTGCTGCAATCGGCCAAGGGGCAGAGCGCCACCGTGCTCATCGACCGCCTCGGCCAGCGTCTCGCCTTCGAGCGCATGGGGACGCGCCTCTACGGAGCGCTCATCTCCAAGCTGAAGGCGTCGCAGCCGCTCCCCGGCGGGCCGACCCTCGAGGACCTCGAGCGCATCCAGCGTCAGGAGCTGGAGCACTTCGAGATGCTGCGCGAGCACATGCTGGCGATGGGCGCGGACCCGACCGCAATGACGCCTTCGGCAGACGTCTCGGCGGTGAGCTCCCTCGGGCTCCTGCAGGTGATCGGCGATCCGCGGATGAACCTGAAGCAGTCGCTCGAGGCCATCCTGGTCGCCGAGCTCGTCGACAACGACGCGTGGGCGCTGCTCGCTGCGATCGCGCGCGGTGAGGGCCAGGAGGCGCTCGCCACGCGTTGCGAGGTCGCCCTCGCGCAGGAAGAGGAGCATCTCGCGAACGTGCGCGCCTGGGTCCAGGGCTCCACGGTCAACCAGGCCGGCGTGTAGCTGCTGTCACGAGAACGCGCGAGAGGCGTCACCGCACCGGATGCGGATGACGCCTCTCGCGTTTTGTCGGTTGCCCGATCGACGCGTTCAGCTGCCGAGGCGGTCGGAGCCAGCGACCTTCACGATCTTGTTGTAGAGGCCGAAGATCAGCAGGGTGGGAACCCAGTGACCGACGAAGCTCGCGAGCGGCGCCCGGCCCTCGACGCGGCGCCCGAACATCCCCATGCGCGGACGGGGCCCGAGGATCTGGAAGGCGAGCGAGCCCACCATGGCCGCGCCCGCGGCCCAGAGGAAGACGTCGGACGGGAGCTTGGCGGTCTGCTCCTCGATGGGGCGCGCCAGGCCACCCTCCTTGTGGCTCACGCGCTCGGACATGGTGCCGTTGTTCGATTCGTACGAAGTGTTCATGGTTCACCTGATGAGGGGGACGACGTGTCCGCGCCGCCCCAAGCAAGAAGCACGCACGGGGGCTCGCAGCAGGATGGCGGCCATTTCCGGCAGGTCCAGCGTGACAGCGGACCCCTATCGGGTGAGCGCCGTTGCAAGGTTGCTCGGACCGCGCGCGTGGTCCCCCGTTCACGACCCGCACCCACAGCGGCCGATCGCGCTCGGCATCGCGGGTGCACGGCACGATGGACCATGCGCAAGAACTGGATTGGTCCCCTTGGAATCGTCGCTTCCCTCGTCGTGATCGGTGCCGCCGCAGCGTGCTCCGACGACGAGGCGACCGGAAGCGTGACGCCCGGCCCGGACGCGAGCATCAGGGCCGACTCGTCGACGAACGACCCGGCCGACGCCGCGGTGCTCACCGAGGCGCAGGTCCTCCAGGTGATGACCACCGCGAACACCGGCGAGGTCAACCAGGGCATGGTGGCCCAGTCCGGAGCGACCGATCCCTCGGTGAAGAGCTTCGCGGACATGATGGTCACCGAGCACTCCCAGGCGAACGAGCGAGGGGTCGCCCTCGCCCAGACGCTCGGCCTCACGCCTGCGCCGAGCACCGTCTCGATGCAGCTCGAGTCCGAGAGCGCCGCGATCGTCACGTCGCTCCAGTCGCTCACGGGCAGCGCTCTCGACAAGGCCTACGTCGACGCGCAGGTCTCCGTGCACACGAAGGTGCTGGGGATCATCGACAACCAGCTCATCCCGTCGGCCCGCTCGGCGCCGCTCACCGCGGAGCTGAGCACGATGCGCGCCTCGGTCGCAATGCATCTCGAGCACGCCACGATGCTGCAGGGCCAGATCACCGCCGACGGCGGCGCCAGCGACGCGGGCGACGCGGGCGACGGCGGCGACGGCGGCTGAGCGCCCTCGGCGGAGCGGCGCGCGTGCGGCAGACACGCGTCGTGGGAAGCCGAGTGCCTGTCGTGCGATCCCTCGTCACTTTGGGGGGATCTCGCGTTGTGGTCTCGTGGTGACTTCGACAAGGAGCACCTACGTTGGCCAGCAAGAAATCACCGTCTCCGGCACCGCCGCAGACCAAGAGCAGGTCCGCCTCCGGACAATCCACGAGCGCACGTTCCACCGTCTCGGGCCCTTCCAAGAAGGACACGCGAGCGTCCGGGGACCCCTACATCGAGAAGATGGACGGGACCGAAGCGACGGCCCGGGCGTTCCCCTTCAATGCCAACAAGCCCGGTGAGTACGGGCGCGGCTCCGCGATCCCGCAACCCGGCCAGACCGCCGAGCCGCCGGTCCCGACCGTCACGGCGAGCACGCTCACCGAGACCGTCGCTTCGCCGAAGACCGGCACCGGCCGGCCCCGCCTCGGCGTCAACGCCACGATCGCTCCGCTCGATCGCGTCCGCGCGGACTCGAGCGGTCAGCGGCTGACCACCAATCACGGGATCCCGGTCGCCGACAACCAGCACTCGCTCAAGGCGGGCCTGCGTGGGCCGGCGCTTCTCGAGGACTTCATCCTCCGCGAGAAGATCACGCACTTCGACCACGAGCGGATCCCCGAGCGCATCGTGCATGCGCGCGGCTCCGCGGCGCACGGCTACTTCGAGTGTTACGAGCCCCTCACGGACGTGACGCGGGCGTCGATCTTCGCGGAGCGCGGCAAGCGCACCCCGGTCTTCGTACGGTTCTCGACGGTCATTGGCGAGCGCGGCTCCACGGACACCGCGCGCGACGTGCGCGGGTTCGCCGTGAAGTTCTATACCGACGAAGGCAACTGGGACCTCGTCGGCAACAACATCCCCGTCTTCTTCATCCAGGACGCGATGAAGTTCCCGGACCTCGTCCACGCGGCGAAGCCCGAGCCGCACTTCCAGATGCCGCAGGCGTCGACCGCCCACGACACGTTCTGGGACTTCGTCTCGCTCATGCCCGAGTCGACCCACATGTTGATGTGGGTCATGTCGGATCGCGCGATCCCGCGCAGCTACCGCATGATGCAGGGCTTCGGCGTCCACACGTTCCGCTTCGTCGATGCCGAGGGCAAGTCGACGTTCGTGAAGTTCCACTGGAACCCGGTGCTCGGCACGCACTCGCTCGACTGGGACGAGGCGGTGAAGATCTCGGGTGCCGACCCCGACTTCCATCGTCGCGATCTCTACGAGGCGATCGAGGCGGGCGTCTTCCCGGAATGGGAGCTCTCCGTGCAGCTCTTCACCGAGAAGCAGGCCGAGAAGTGGTCGTTCGACATCCTCGACGCGACGAAGCTCGTCCCCGAGGAGCTCGTGCCGCTCCGCCCGGTCGGCCGCATGGTCCTGAACCGGAACCCCGACAACTTCTTCGCCGAGACCGAGCAGGTCGCGTTCTGCACCGCGCACATCGTGCCGGGCCTCGACTTCACGAACGACCCGCTGCTCGCCGGTCGGATTCACTCGTACGTCGACACGCAGCTCACGCGGCTCGGCGGACCGAACTTCCACGAGATCCCCATCAACGCGCCGGTCGCGCAGGTCCACAACAACCAGCGCGACGGCTTCCACCGTCAGACCATCAACCGCGGGCGCGTGTCGTACGAGCCGAACTCGCTGGCCGGCGGATGTCCCTTCCAGGCCGGCACGGCGGGCTTCACGTCGTTCCGCGAGCCCATCGCCGACGAGAAGGTGCGCGGCAATCCCGAGCGCTTCGCCGAGCACTTCGCGCAGGCCACCCTCTTCTGGAACAGCCAGACGCCGGTCGAGAAGGCGCACATCATCCGGGCCTACCGGTTCGAGCTGACGCGCGTGCAGGTGCCGGCCATCCGCAAGCGCATGCTCTCGCTGCTCGCCAACGTCGCGGACGATCTCGTCGAGGCGGTGGCCGAGGGCCTCGGAATGGAGGTGCCGGAGCCCATGCCGCGCGCCGCCAAGAAGCCGCTGAAGCCGGAGGTCACGACCTCGAAGGCGCTCTCGCTCTACGCGCGTCCCGGGATCGGGAACATCGCCACCCGCCGCATCGCCATCCTCGTGGCGAACGGCGTCGACGGCGAGCAGGCGCAGACGCTCCACGACGGGCTCGCGAAGCTCGGCGCGGTGCCGCGGTACATCGGCGTCCGTCTTGGCACCGTGACCACCGCCGACGGGGACACCATCGAGGTCGAGGGAACGCTCGAGACGATGCCCTCGGTGCTCTTCGATGCCGTCGCGGTTCCGGACGGCAAGGACGCGATCGACATCCTCGGGAACGTCGGCCACGCCCTCGAGTTCCTGAAGGACCAGTACCGCCACGCCAAGCCGATCCTCGCGCTCGGCGCCGGAACGGCCCTCGTGGAGAACGCGGCGATCCCGCTGGTGCTCCCCTCGGGCAAGCCCGACCCCGGGCTGCTCGTCGGCAAGCACGCGTCGTCCAAGAAAGCGCTGGCGGCCTTCGTGGAGGCCATCGCGCGGCACCGTCACCACGAACGCGAGATGGATCCCCCGGAGGTTTGAGAAACATGAACATCGAACAAGTCGAAGAGCTCGTGCTCCAGTCGTACGAGCACGAGATCGGGGGCGTGAAGCTCTACGAGGCCGCGCTCGGCGCGGTCGTGCATCCGGGGCTCGAGAAGGAGTTCCGCAAGTACCTGGCGGAGACGAAGCAGCACGTCACCGCGCTCGAGTCGGTGTGCGCCGCGCTCGGGATCGATCCGGCGCGCGAGACCCCCGGCCGCAAGGTGGTTCGCCACAACGGTCAGGCGCTCGTCGAGGCCGTGCAGATGGCCATCGCCGCCGGCGACCCCGCGGCGGCGCAGATCGTCGCGTGCGAATGCGTGGTCCTCGCGGAGACGAAGGACCACGCGGACTGGCAGCTGATCGGGAAGGTCGGCCAGCACCTCGAAGGCGCGAAGGGCGCGGCGCTCAAGGCCGCGTACGACCAGTTCGAGGACCAGGAGGACGAGCACCTCTACCATACGAAGGGCTGGTGCCGGGAGCTGTGGATCGAGTCGCTCGGCATGCACGCGGTGCTTCCGCCGCCCGAGGAGGTCCGCAAGGTGACGACCGCGATCGGCGCCGCGAAGGCGGAGCAGGCGGCCGAGAAGGAGCGCTGAGCGACGACGAGCGCGGCGCGCTAAGGTCCGCCCATGAGCGGACCGCTCGCCGCGCTCGAGGTCCTCGTCGTCGACTGTCAGGCGAGCGGCGCGACGCCCGCGCACGGCGATCTGCTCGAGCTCGGTTGGTCGGTGACGACCGCCGAGCGCGACGTCCATCCGGCGCGCGCGAGCTGGGTCGTTCCGGTGACGACGCGTCCGGTGTCGCGCATCGTCCGCGAGCTGACCGGCTGGGACGAGGAGGCGCTCGCCGCGAGCATCCCGCCTGCCGATGCGTGGGCGAGCCTCGCGGCGGTGGTGAGCGCGGGCGGCGCGCGCGCGCCGATGCCGACCGTCATCCACTGGGCGCGCTTCGAGCTGCCGTTCCTGCGGGCGCTGCATGCGTCACACGCGGGGGACGGTCCGTTCCCGTTCGACATCGTGTGTCTCCACGCCATCGGCGCGCGGCTCCTGCCCGACCTGCCACGGCGCAGCCTCCGTGCGCTCGCCGGTCACCTGGGGGCTTCACCGCAGATGATCCGGCGCGCCCACGGGCACGTCGACGCATCGTCGTTCGTCTGGCGCGCGCTGGTGCCCCGTCTGGCGGCGCTCGGCATCGCGGACTGGGAAGCGCTCGGCGCGTGGCTGTCGGATCCACCGAAGAGCACGCGCGCCCCGGCCGGAACGAAGAAGACGCGCGCGTATCCGATGGAGGAGACGAAGCGGCGCGCGCTGCCCGACGCGCCCGGCGTGTACCGCTTCCTCCGACCGAGCGGCGACGTGCTCTACGTCGGCAAGGCCGCGAGCCTGAGGAAACGCGTGGCGAGCCACTTCAAGAAGGGCGCGCGCAGCACCGAGCGGGCGCTCGAGATGCTGTCGCAGGCGCACGATCTCGAGGTGACCGTGACCGCCACCGCGCTCGAGGCGGCGCTCCTCGAGGTCGACGAGATCAAGCGGCTCGACCCGCCGTACAACGTGCACCTGCGCGCCGGCGACCGTCGCGCGTGGTTCGCGACCGCGGACTGGTCCGACGCGGCGAGCGTGCCGTCGGGGCGCATGCGCGTCGGTCCCCTGCCCTCGCGCACCTCGGTGTCCGGGATCGGGGCGGTGCGGGAGCTCCTGCTCGGAGCGAGCGCCGAGGACCCGGTGCGCCGTGCGCGCGCGGTGCGGGTGCCGCCGCCCTTCGCGCCGCCGCGGGAGCTGTTCGAGGAGGGGTTCCGGACCTTCTGCGCAGAGGAGCTCGCGGGGGCCGGCTCGCTCGAGCAGCGCATCCTCGCCGCGTCGGCGCGGATCGTCGTCCAGGACTCCGACGACGATCTGGAGAGCGAGGCTCCCGACGGCTGGGACCTCGTGACGGTCCGGCGGTATCTCGAACGCGTCGTCGTCACGGAGGGCACGTTGGTCCGCCGCGCCCGGCTGCTCGCGCTCCTCGCGTGCGCCCGGATCACGTACCGCGAGCACGGGAACGACACGCCGCGCGAGCTGGTGCTCGGCGAGGGCGAGCGGCCGCCATCGCGGGCGGCCCGTCTCGCCTCCTTCGATGCCGCCCGGTACGACCGGCTCCGCGTCCTCGCCACCGAGCTACGGCGCGTCACCGCCGAGGGCGGCGACGTCACCGTGCGCGTCGGTCGTCACGACATCACCCGAGCGTCATTCCCCCGGTCACGCCCAGCACCTCGCCGTTGACGTAGCTCCCGTCGTTGGAGGCGAGGAACACGTACGCGGGCGCCAGCTCGGCGGGCTGCGCGGGGCGCTTCATCGGCGACTCCTTGCCGAACTCGGCGATCTTCTCCTTCTCGAACGACTGCGCGATGAGCGGCGTCCACACCGGGCCGGGCGCGACGCAGTTGACGCGGATGCCCTTCTCGATCATCTCCTCGGCGAGCCCCTTCGTGAAGGTCACGATCGCGCCCTTCGTGGCGGCGTAATCGAGGATCGGTGCGCTCGGCTGGTACGCCTGGACGGAGGCGGTGTTGACGATCGACGACCCCGGCTTCATGTGCGGGAGGGCATTCCGGACCATGTGGAACATGGCAATCACGTTGACGCGGAAGGCGCGCTCGATGCGCTCCGGCTCGAGCTCCGTGATGCTCTTGACCGTCTTGCCCTGGAGGCCGCGTTGTTCACGAGGACGTCGATGCGGCCGAACGCCTTGGCGGTCTCGTCGACGACGCGCTTGCACTCCTCGACGCTCGCGAGGTCGCACGGAAGGAGCAGCGCCTTGCGGCCCGCCTTCTCGACGATGCGCTTGGTCTCGTTCGCATCGTCGTGCTCGTCCAGATACACGATCGCCACGTCGGCGCCCTCGCGGGCGAACGCGAGGGCCACCGCCCGACCGATGCCGCTGTCGCCGCCCGTGATGAGCGCGACGCGGCCGGCGAGGCGCTCGTGGCCCACGTACGTGTCCTCGCCGAAGTCGGGCTTGGTCCGCATCTCGGACTCGTGGCCGGGCCCGGACTGGACCTTCTCGTCGAAGGGGGGCTTCTTGCCGCTCTGCTTGGGATCTTGCTGCGTGGTGGACGTGCTCATGTCCGGGCCGGAATCAAGTTCGATGCCGCCTTCGACGTGGCGCGGCTCATCGCCACCTCGGGGTTCTGAGCGAACCACGAGAGCTCGTGCTCGACGACCCCGGCGAGCTCGCGCCGCCCGCCCAGCCACTCGGCGCAGAAGTCAGCGAGCTCCTGATCGCCGCTCGCGATCGCAGCATCCTCGAGGAACGCGAAGACGCCGATCCCGTGCTGGATGCCGCCCAGCGTGGCCCGGTACGACTTCTCGTGGCTCACCGCGCGGTCGATCGCGTACTCGCGCACGTTCGACAGAAGGCGCCCGATGTCCTGGCCGAACGTCTTGCTCCCGAGCCCGCGCGCCTGGGCGAGCTTCCGCAGCCGCGGCAGTGCGGCTTCCGCGTGCTTCGCCACCGCGCTCATCGCCGCCGCGGGTGCGCTCGAACCGAGCCGCTTTGCCTCGCGGGCCGGATGTGAACGCGCCGACTCCTCGGACTGGAAGGCCTCCGGGAACAGGGTAGCGATGAGCTCCTTCGCGGTGTGATTCTTCATGTCGGCCTGCCATGCACGAGCCATGCAAGGCATCCCGACTGGACGGGTTCGACAGTTGCACGTCGGAGCGCGGAGACCACCCCTTGTTCGACCTGAACCGACGCGCCGCAGGCACGCTGCTGCACCTCACGAGCCTTCCCGGTCCCCATGGCAGCGGGGATATGGGCGCGGGCGCCTACGCCTTCGCCGACTTCCTCGAGGCCGCGGGCTGCGGCTGGTGGCAGATGCTTCCCGTGTCGCTCGTCGGCGCCGGCTACTCGCCGTACGCGGGTCGATCGGCGTTCGCGGGCAACCCGCTCCTCATCGACCTCGACGCTTTGGCGAAGCGGGGCCTCCTCGACCTTGCCGCCCTGCCCGAGGTCGTCGAGGGACCCGGCGGGCGCATCGATTACGCCGCGGTGACGGAGCGGCGCGAGGCCGCGCTCCGCCTCGCGATCGACCGCGCCATCGCGACGGATGCCGTGCCCGAGGACGCGCTGGCCGAGTTCCGGGAGCGCACCGCCGCGTGGCTGGGCGACTACGCGCTCTTCATGGCGCTCGGCCGCCGCGAGGGCGGAAAGCCGTGGACGGAGTGGCCGGCCCCGCTCGCGAAGCGTCGTCCGGAGGCGCTCGCGCGCGCACGCGAGGAGCTCCGCGGCGAGATCCTGCACTTCGAGCTCGAGCAGTTCTTCTTCGACGAGCAGTGGCAGGCGCTGCGTGCCTATTGCGCGAAGAAGAAGATCGGCCTCATCGGTGACGTGCCCATCTTCGTCGCCCACGACAGCGCCGACGTCTGGGCCCATCAGCGCTTCTTCCGCCTCGACGCGAAGGGCGATCCCACGCACGTCGCCGGCGTGCCGCCCGATTACTTCAGCAAGACGGGCCAGCGCTGGGGCAATCCCCTCTACCGCTGGAAGCGGCTGCGTCGCGACGGCTACACGTGGTGGCTGCAGCGGTTCTCGAGCCTCCTCACCCGCTTCGACGTCGTGCGCCTCGACCACTTCATCGGCTTCGTCCGCTACTGGGAGATCCCGGCGAGCGAGCCGACCGCCGAGAACGGCCGCTACGTGAAGGGCCCGGGCGCCGACCTGTTCGAGCAGGCCGAACGGGCCC
Source organism: Labilithrix sp. (assembly GCA_028287035.1). Next base: position 15,536 of record JAQBQL010000128.1, read on the forward strand.
TCGGGAAGGTGCCGTTCATCGCCGAGGACCTCGGCACCGTCACGCCCGCGGTGCGTCACCTGCGTCAGCGGTTCCGGCTCCCGGGCATGCGCGTCCTGCAGTTCGCGTTCGGCACCGACGTCCAGGCCAAGGCCTTCCTCCCGCATGCGTTCGTGAGGCGAACCGTCGCGTATACCGGCACGCACGACAACGACACGTTCGTCGGGTGGCTCGAGGACGAGGGCGGCGAAGGGAACCCGCGCTCCAAGGAGCAGGCCCAGAAGGAGCGAGGCGAGGCCGCCGACTACCTCACGGGCGCGAGCGACGCCGCCCCGACGGAGATCACGGCGGAGGCGATCCGGGCGCTCTACGCGTCGGTGGCGAGCACCGTCATCATCCCGCTCCAGGACGTGCTCGGCCTCGACAATCAGGCTCGCATGAACGTACCGGGCGCGGCGGACGACAACTGGGCGTGGCGCTTCCGCGACGACGAGCTGACCCCCGAGCGCTCGGCTACGCTCCGCGATCTCGCGCGCCGGTACGGAAGACTACCTAGCTGAGGCGTGGCGGCGCTCGCGGCCACGATCGGGGCGCCTTGCAGCGCGGCACGGATGCCGCAACGCGTGCATGTCCTGGTTTTCACGAGCGGTGGTCGTGGTCCTGATCGAGGCGAGCGGTGGCGCAACCCTTGCGGAAGCAGCCGGCTCGGACTCGAAAGGACCAACGATGAAATTCGCTTTGATCATGGGCGTCCTCGCGCTGAGCGCGATCGCCTGCAACAAACCTTCGGATTCCTCGTCCTCGTCGACGACGACCACGAATGCCAACAACACCGGCGTCAACGAGCGTGACCGCGACGGCGCCGCGCTCACCCCGATGGATCAGGGTGGCGGCAAGGACCGCGACCTGACCGCCGAGATCCGCAAGGGCGTCATGTCGGTCGACGGCCTCTCCTGGGACGGCAAGAACGTCAAGATCATCACCGACAACGGCAAGGTCACCCTGCGTGGCCCCGTGAAGGATGCCGCCGAGCGCGCGGCGATCGAATCGAAGGCCAAGGCGGTCGCCGGCGTCACTGCCGTCGACAACCAGCTCGAGATCAAGAAGTAAAAAGCTCCCCACGATTTTCACAGAAAACGAAAGAAGAAGAGTCATGAAGAAAGCCATCATCGGTCTCGTCGAGCGCCAGGATCAGGCGGAGATCATCGTCACCCAGCTGCAGTCGGCGGGCTTCGCGCCTTCGGACATCTCGGTCCTCTTCCCGGACAAGAGCGGCACCAAGGACTTTGCCCACGAGCACAACACCAAGGCGCCGGAAGGCGCGGCGGCGGGCGCGGGCACCGGCGGGCTCCTCGGCGGCACGATCGGCGTCCTCGCCGGCATCGGCGCGCTCGCGATCCCGGGCCTCGGCCCCTTCATCGCGGCGGGTCCGCTCCTCGCGGCGCTCAGCGGCGCGGCGATCGGCGCCGGCGTCGGCGGCCTCACGGGCGCGCTGATCGGAATGGGAATCCCCGAGATCGAGGCGAAGGCCTACGAGGGCAAGATCAAGGGCGGCAACCTGCTCATCGCCGTGCACACCGAGAGCACGGAAGAGCGTGACCGCGCCGAGAAGGTCCTGAAGGCGCACCACGCCCACGACGTGTCGACGGTCACCGAGAGCTCGGTGCCCAAGGACAAGGACGTCTCCGCGCACCGCTGAGCCCGGACGAGACAAACCATGGCTGCCAAGAAGAAGTCCGCGAAGAAGAAGACGGCGCGCAAGTCGTCCCGCAAGTCGCCCGTGACCGAGCTGCTCGAGAAGCAGCACCGCAAGGTCGAGGCTCTGTTCAAGAAGCTCGAAGGCGGCCGGTCCCCCAAGGGCCCCGTTCTCGAGGAGCTCACGAACAGCCTCGCCGCTCACATGGTGATCGAGCAGGAGATCTACTATCCCGCCGTGAAGGAGCTCAAGAGCGACCTCGTCATGGAGGCGTACGAGGAGCACTCCGTCGCCGAGCTCGGGCTGAAGCGTCTGCTCGCCACCGACCCCGAGGACGAGGCGTTCGACGCGCGCGTCACGACCTGCAAGGAGCTCATCGAGCACCACGTCGAGGAGGAAGAAGAGGAGCTCTTCAAGACCGTCGACGGGCAGATGGAAGACGAGGAGCTCGCGGCGCTCGCCAAGCGCATGAAGGCTCGCTTCGCCGAGGTGATGGCGCTCGGGTTCGCGGCGGCGGTGCCGCGTGGCCCGGCCGGCAAGACCTCGGCTGACGTCACGAGGCGCTGAAGAAGGAAACAAGGTCCGCGCCGCCGCGCTTCGTGCACGGCGGCGCGTTGCTTTGTCCGGCGTCCGCGCGCGGGCAGAGCACCAGCGCGCCTCATCGGGGTGATCCGCGCACGTGCCGGGGGCAGGCGGATCCCCTGTCCGCCGCGGTTTCCTCGCCTGGTGTAGCGGTTGCAGAGTGCGCGGCATGACCGCTTCCAAGACCGCCGCTGGCCACCTCGGGCAGCACGGCGGTTCCTCCCTTCCGAGCCTCGACGTCGAGACCTACAACGCGGAGCTCCGCGACTCCGAAGGCTTCATCGGCGACCGCGCCTCGAACCGTGCATTCCGCGCCATCCTCGAGGACCTCCGCGAGAAGCTGCGCATCGTCGGCGACGACCCGCTCGGTGACACCGAGAGCTCGGAGATCAGCAAGAAGGCGCTCGACAAGATCCTCATCGAGGGTGACCCCGAGGCCGCGGGCGTGGTCCACGGCGCCATCGAGGGCTTCGCGATCGAGCTCGCCACCGTGACCGGACGCTTCCTCCGCCTGAAGGAGTGGAAGCACACGCAGCGCATCGTGGTGGGCGGTGGCCTGCGCGCCAGCCGCGTGGGCGAGCTTGCGATCGGGCGCGCGAGCGTGCTCGTGAAGGAGGCCGGCCACGCGGTCGACCTCGTGCCGATCAAGCACCACCCCGATCACGCGGGCATCGTGGGCACCATCCACCTCGCCCCGCCGTGGGTGTTCACCGGCTTCGATGCGGTGCTCGGCGTCGACATCGGCGGATCCAACATCCGCGCGGGCGTCGTGCAGCTGCCCGGTCGCAAGAACAGCAAGCTGGACAGCGCGGAGGTCGTCGAGACCGTGCTCTGGCGGCACCGCGACGACAAGCCGAAGCGCGACGAGGCCATCGAGAAGATGGTGGCCATGCTGCAGGGCCTCGTGAAGAAGGCCGACAAGGCGGGGCTCGCGCTGGCGCCGTTCATCGGCGTGGGCTGCCCCGGCGTCATCGAGAGCGACGGCTCGATCAGCAAGGGCGCGCAGAACCTTCCCGGCAACTGGGAGAGCAGCCGCTTCAACCTGCCGGACCTCCTGCGCGAGCTCCTTCCCGAGATCGGCGGACACCCCACGCACGTCCTCATGCACAACGATGCGGTGGTGCAGGGCCTCAGCCAGGCGCCGTTCATGACCGACGTGGAGCACTGGGGCGTGCTCACCATCGGCACGGGCCTCGGCAACGCGGCCTTCCGCAATCACACGAAGGACGACAAGAAGAAGGGCAAGCACGCCAAGGACGAGGCGCCGGAGTCCGTCGCCGAGCCGGAGTCGAGCGTGGGCTGAGTCAGGCTGCTGGTAGCCGTAGCTCGAAGGTCGCGCCGCGCGGCGTGTCGAGAACCGCGACCTCGCCGCCGTGGGCGTGCGCGACCATGCGCACGAACGTGAGGCCGAGGCCGCGGTTGTCGCTCGCGCGATGACCGGCGGCGCCCTGCGCGAACTTGTCGAAGATCGTGGCCCGGAGCGGCGCCGGCACGCCCGGCCCTTCGTCGGCGACGCGCAGCACGACGCTGCCCGCCTCCTCCGCGCACGAGACGACGACGCGCGAGCGGGCGGGCGCGTGCCGGATGGCATTCTCGATGAGGTTCGCGAGGCAGCGCCGCACCGCCGCCGGATCGATGGGAGCGGTGACCGGCGCCGCGTCCGCCACGAGGACGACCTCGGAGACGCGCGCCACCGCCGCGCCCTGCTTGACGGCGTCCCCGACGAGCGCCGCCACGTCGGTCGGCTGCCGCTCGATCGCGAAGGTGCCGGTCTCGAGGCGGGCGATGTCGAGCAGGTTGAGCACCATTCCGTGCAGCTGCTGGGTCGCGGCGAGCGAGTCGTCGACCGCCTCGACCCCCTCGGGACTGGCGAACGCCCGCAGGTACTCGAGGTTCGTGCGGATCGCCGAGAGCGGGTTCTTGAAGTCGTGGACGAGGAGCGTCGCGAGCGACTCCTTGAGGCGCTCGACCGCGCGCTGCATCGTCACGTCCTCGACGAGCAGGAGCCCGTGCGGCGCTCCCGCGACGATGACGGACTGCATGCGCACCACCACGTCGCGGGGCTGGGTGACGTGCGGAAACGGGACGCTGAACTCGACCCGCGTGTCGAGCGAGCCGGTGCGGACGTGATCGAAGAACTCGCCCGCGAGCTCCTGCACGTTCATGCAGGGGGCCACGTCCTCGAAGAACGCCCTGCCGATGACCCGGGCACGCTGGCGGTTCGCGAGCCGCTCCTCGTGCTTGTTGAACACCCTGACGAGGCCGGCCTCGTCGAGCACGACGACGCCGACCGGGAGGGCGTCGAAGACGGGTCCGAGGAGGAGGTCTCCCGTCAGCTCTCTCGGATCCATCTGGCGCTGGGCCATACCTACCGTGGCTGCACGAGCCGTGCACGGCTCATCACGAGGGCCTGACGAAGGCGCCGTGAACGCACGGCAACGGTCGGCCTCCCGGCGGTGCGGGGGATCTCGACACACGGCCGTCGACATGTGCGGCGTCGTTCTGCGCTTTGCGGCACATTGACCGCTGCAAAAAGCGGCACGGCCGTTGCTCGAGCGCCGCGCATGCGTTCGCCGTCCGCCTGGCTCCTCCTCACGTGCATCACGTGCGTGGCGAGCGCGCTCCCGGGCTGCCGGCGGGCCTCGAACGAGGCGCTGCGCGTCTTCGTCACCAACGAGGATTCGGGGACGGTCAGCGTCATCGACGCCGCCCGCGACGAGGTGATCGCCACGATTCCCGTCGGGAAGCGTCCGCGCGGCGTCCGCGCGTCGAAGGACGGCAAGCTGCTCTACGTCGCGCTCAGCGGCTCCCGGAAGTCGCCGCCCGGCGCGCGCGAAGACGAGCCCCCTGCTCCGCGTGACGACGCCGCCGACGGCATCGCCGTGGTCGATCTCGCGAAGGGGGCCGTCGTGCAGCGGCTCCCGTCCGGCCGCGACCCCGAGGCCTTCGACGTCAGCGCCGACGGCGCCACTCTCTACGTGTCGAACGAGGAGACCGCGGAGCTCAGCGTCGTCGACACGCGGAGCGCGAAGATCACGCACGTCACGCCGGTCGGCGGCGAGCCCGAAGGGGTCACGCTCTCGCCCGACGGCACGCAGGTCTACGTGACGAGCGAGGCGGCCGGCGAGGTCGACGTCCTCCAGGCCGGCACGGGCGCGCTCCTCGCACGCATCCCGACCGGCATGCGCCCGAGGTACGTCGCCTTCAGCGGCGATGGCGCGCAGGCGTTCGTGAGCGCCGAGCTCGGCGGCGTCCTCCACGTGATCGACACCACGAGCCGGGCCGCGGTCGGGCAGATCCGGACCGGCAAGCAGGGGGTGAAGCCGATGGGCATCGCCCTCGCGCCGGACGGCACGCGAGCCTACGTGGCCAACGGTCGCGAGGGCAGCGTGGGCGTGGTCGACGTCGCCTCGCGCCGTCTCGAGAAGAACATCGACGGCGTCGGCAAGCGGCCCTGGGGCATCGCCATCACGCCCGACGGAAAGAAGCTCTATGTCGCGGCGATGCCCGACGTCGCGGTGGTCGACGTCGCGAGCGGCGCGGTGGTGCGGCGGATCCCGGTCGGTGACGGCCCGTGGGGCGTCGCGGTCGGCCGGGGGGCTCGCTGAGATGACGTCGCTCCTTCGCCAGGTCGGCCGGCTCGCCGCCACCGGCACGCTCCTCCTCCTCGCGGGCTCGCCCGGCTGCCGCAAGCAGGTCACGCCCGAGGTGACCGCGCAAGGCGGCCCGCTCTCCGGCGCCACCGCGGTGACCCTGACCCCCGCGAGCAGCCAGCCCGCCGAGGATGGGCAGTGGACGATGGTCGGGAAGGATGCCGCCAACACGCGATATTCCAGGCTGTCCACGATCACCGAGGACAATGCCAAGGATCTGCGGCTCGTCTGGTCGCAGAAGACCGGCGTCGAGCGCGGCCACGAGGCCGCTCCCCTGGTCGTCGGGCACACGATGGCCATCGTGACGCCCTACCCCAACAAGCTCATCGCCTGGGATCTCGAGCGTCCCGGCTCGCCCCCGAAGTGGACGTACGAGCCGCCGACGCTTCCGGCCGCCCAGGGCGTCGCCTGCTGCGACGTCGTCAATCGCGGCGCCGCCTACGACAAGGGCCGCTTCTTCTTCAACACGCTCGACGTGCAGACGGTGGCGGTCGACGCCGAGACCGGCCGCGAGATCTGGCGCACGAAGCTCGGTGACATCTCGCGCGGCGAGACCATCACCATGGCGCCGCTCGTCGTGAAGGGGAAGGTCATCGTCGGCAACAGCGGCGGCGAGATGGGCGTCCGGGGCTGGCTCGCGGCGGTCGACGCGGAGACCGGCGCGCTCGCGTGGCGCGCCTACGCCACCGGGCCCGACCAGGACGTGCTCATCGGGCCCGACTTCACTCCGCACTACGACTCCGACAAGGGCCACGACCTCGGCGTCACGAGCTGGCCGGTCGATCAGTGGAAGATCGGCGGCGGTACCGCGTGGGGATTCGTCTCCTACGATGCCGAGCTCGATCTCCTCTATTACGGCACCTCGAATCCCGGCCCGTGGAACCACGAGGCGAGGCCCGGCGACAACAAGTGGACGGCCGGCATCTTCGCGCGGCGCCCCGACACCGGGCAGGCAAAGTGGTATTACCAGCTCAATCCCCACGATCTGTTCGATCACGACGGGGTCAACGAGAACGTCCTCCTCGACATGACGGTCGACGGGCGCCTCCGCAAGGTGCTCGCCCACACCGATCGCAACGGGTACGTCTACATCATCGATCGCGGCACCGGCGAGGTGCTGTCGGCGACGCCGTACGTCTACATCACGAGCAGCACCGGGGTCGACCTGAAGACCGGCCGCCTCCAGCCGGTGAAGGCGCTCGAGCCGAAGAGCGGCAAGGTCACGCGCGACATCTGCCCGTCGTCGAACGGCGGCAAGGACTGGCAGCCGATGTCGTTCTCGCCGCGCACCGGGCTCCTCTACATCCCGCACCAGAACGAGTGCATGGACGAGGAGGGCACCGAGGCCAACTACATCGCCGGGACGCCGTACGTCGGCGCCAACGTGAAGTTCAAGCCCGGCCCCGGCGGTCATCGCGGCGAGCTCACCGCCTGGGACCCGGTCCACGGCAAGGCGGTCTGGAAGCGCAAGGAGAAGTTCCCGGTGTGGAGCGGCACGGTCGTCACCGCGGGTGACGTCGTCTTCTTCGGCACGATGGACGGCTGGTTCTACTGCGTCTCCGCGAAGACGGGCGCCGAGCTCTGGAAGTTCAAGACCGACTCCGGGATCGTCGGACAGCCCATCACGTTCTCCGGTCCCGACGGCAAGCAGTACGTCGCGGTGCTCGACGGCGTGGGCGGCTGGACCGGCGCCATCGTGAGCGGAGACCTCGGGGCCCAGGACCAGAGCGCGGCGCTCGGCATGGGCGGCCTCATGGGCGACCTCAAGAAGGCGACGAAGAAGGGCGGCGCCATCTACGTGTTCGGTCTGCCATGAGGGGTGTGCTCCGCGTCGCCTCCGTCGCGCTGGTCGGCGCGCTCGTCGCCGGTCACGCTCACGCCGGTGCTCCCGCGCCCGCCCTGCGGGTGTGCGCCGACCCGGCGGGGCTGCCGTATTCGAACGATCACACGCAAGGATTCGAGAACCGGATTGCCGACATCCTGGCGCGGGCGCTCGGGACGCGTGTGGAATACACGTGGTGGGCGCAGCGGCGCGGTTTCCTGCGCAACAGCCTCAACGCCGGGACGTGCGACGTCGTGATCGGCGCTCCGGTGGGCCTCGACATGCTGCGCACGACGCATCCGTACTACCGCTCCACGTTCGCGTTCGTGACGCGCCGGTCGCACCGCCTCGGGGACCTCGCCTCGATCGACGATCCGCGACTCGCCACGCTGCGCATCGGCGTGCCGCTCGCCGGCGACGACGGCGCGAATCCGGCGCCGGTCCACGCGCTGTCGCGCCGCGGGATCACCGCCGGCCTGCGCGGATTCCCGCTCTACGGCGAGCTCGGCCGCCGCATGCCCGCGGCCGGAGAGGCGCTGCTGAAGGACGAGATCGACGTCGCCCTCCTCTGGGGACCGGTGGCCGGCGCGGCGGTGCGCGAGGGACACGGCGAGCTCACCCTCGTGCCGCTGCGCGAGGAGAACGACGGGCCCCTGCCGTTCACGTTCGCCATCGCGGTGGGCGTCCGGAAGAAGGACCAGGAGCTCGCGGCCCGGATCGATGCGGCGCTGACCGCGGAGCACGAGGCCATCGCCCGGGTGCTCCGCGAGGCGAACATCCCGCAGCTGCCGCTGGAGGTCTCCGATGCGAAGCGCTGAACGCCTCGCCGCGCTCGTCGTGGTGCTCGTCGTGTCGGTCCTGCTCGCCGCCTGCAAGCGCGAGACGCGGAGCTACTCGAACGCCTCGAGCGGCCCCGTCGACGACAACGCGTGGGCCATGGGCGAGGGCCAGCACCTCTACGCGCAGATGGGCTGCATCGGCTGTCACGAGCACGGCGGCGGAGGCATCGGGCCCTCGCTGATGGACGGCAAGTGGCGCTACGGCGCCGACGACGCGAGCATGTTCACCACCATCGCGGGCGGGCGCCCCAACGGCATGCCGGCATTCGGGGGGCGGCTCACCGACAGCCAGATCTGGCAGCTCGTCGCCTATGTGAAGTCGCTCTCGGGGCGCGCGTCGCCGCTCGTCGCGGGCGTGCGCGACGATCACATGATGGTGCGCCCCGGCCCGGCCCGGACGGACCCCGAGCCCATCTCCCAGGAGACGCCTTGATCGCCCCCGCCTTCTCGGCGCTCGCCCCCGCCGGCATCCAGAGCCAGCGCATCGCCACCCTGTTCTCGTCGTTCCTCGGGATCGCGGCGGTCGTGTTCGTGCTCGTCATCGGGGCCTTCGTGGCGGCGCTCGTCACGCGCCGGCCCGCGGCTGACGTGCCGAAGGCCGAGCTGCCGAAGCCCGAGGAAGGGCGGCGCCGGCGCAACGTCACCATCGCCGTCGTGCTCACGACGTTCGTGCTCTTCGTCATGCTGTACCTGAGCGTGAGCACGACGCGGGCGCTCGCGTCGCTCGGCACGAAGGACGCGGTCACCATCGACGTCGTCGGCCACAAGTGGTGGTGGGAGCTCCGGTATCCGGGGAGCGTCGCTGGCCTGCAGTTCACGACCGCCTACGAGATGCACGTCCCGGTGGGCCGCCCCGTCGAGGTGCGTCTCCAGTCGGTCGACGTGATCCACAGCTTCTGGGTGCCGAGCCTCCACGGAAAGCGCGACGTCATCCCGGGCAAGCCCTCCACCCTGGTATTCCAGGCCGACGAGCCGGGTCGCTACGAGGGCCAGTGCGCCGAGTACTGCGGCACCCAGCACGCGAACATGCGCTTCATCGTGGTCGCGGAGAGCCAGGCTGACTTCGACGCGTGGCTCCGTCATTCGCTCGAGCCCGCGCACGCCCCCGCGAACGACGAGGAACGGCACGGCCTCGAGGTCTTCGAGAAGAGCCGCTGCATCATGTGCCACTCGATCGGCGGCACCACCGCCTTCGCGACCGTGGGGCCCAACCTCACGCACCTCGCGAGCCGCACCGAGCTCGCAATGGGCACCCTTCCCAACACGCGCGGGCACCTCGCCGGCTGGATCGTCGATCCGCAGTCGAGCAAGCCCGGAACCACCATGCCCGGCACGCCGCTGCCGCCCGAGGACCTCAACGCGCTACTCACGTATCTGGGGAGCCTGAAGTGAAGCGCAATCGTTTCTACGCGTGGATGACGTCGACCGAGGCCACCTCGATCGGGCTCCGCACCATCGTCACCGCGGTCGCATTCCTCTTCTTCGGCGGAGCGCTGGCCATGCTGATGCGCATCCAGCTGGCGCGACCGCTGATGGGCTTCATGGGGCCGGACCGGTACAACCAGGTCTTCACGACCCACGGCACGACGATGATGTTCCTCTTCGCGGTGCCGATGATGCAGGGGCTCGCCCTGTACTTCGTGCCGCTCATGGTCGGCGCGAAGAACGTGGCCTTTCCGCGCCTCGCTGCGCTCGCGTACTGGCTCTACCTCATCGGCGGCGTGTTCCTCGTGGTCAGCCTGCTGCTGAACACCGGCCCCGATGCCGGCTGGTTTGCGTACGTGCCGCTCTCCGGGCCCGAGCACTCACCGGGCAAGCGCGTCGACACGTGGGCTCAGCTCATCACCTTCACCGAGCTGTCCTCGCTCGCGATGGCGGTCAACGTCATCGTCACCATCCTGAAGCACCGCACGCCGGGCATGTCGCTCGACCGCATGCCGATCTTCGTGTGGGCGGAGCTCGTCATCGCCTTCATGGTCCTCTTCGCGATGCCGGCGGTCATGATCGCGAGCTCGATGCTCGCCCTCGACCGCCTCGTGGGGACGCACTTCTTCAACCATGCCGAGGGAGGAGACCCGCTGCTGTGGCAGCACATCTTCTGGTTCTTCGGCCATCCCGAGGTCTACATCATCTTCTTGCCGGCGGTCGGCATGATTTCGACGATGCTGCCAACCTTCTGCCGCCGCCCGATGTTCGGCTATCTGCCGCTGGTTTTGGCGCTGATCGCCACCGCGATCC
>JAQBQL010000195.1 GCA_028287035.1 Labilithrix sp.
CTCCCGTGCCCGCTCCGGCCCCGCCGCCGCCCGCGCCCGCCGCCCGCGTCACGATCACGAGCGACGCCGGCGCGCCCCTCGCCTGCCGCGAGCAGGCCGCGCAGCCGTTCCTCGTGCGGGGCAACTGGTTCCCGCACACGAGCGACGCCGAAAAGCTCAAGGAGGCGCGCAAGCTCTTCGAGGACTCGCTCCGCTACCGCACCGAGAAGTACGGCTACTTCGAGGGCTTCAGCAGCCCCAAGTACAACGCGCACCCGCCCAAGTTCTACGCCAAGAGCACGACCTTCATGGGCATGAGCGTGCAGGTCAACGAGCGCATCATCCCGGCGCTGAAATGCGTCGAGGCGGCGCTGCGGTCGGGCCCCGCCGGGAACGAGTACCACCCGAAGGCGATGGGCGGGATCCGCTTCAAGAACACCTACCGCGGCATGGAGATCTCGAACCACATCTACGGGATCGCCATCGACATCGAGCCCGACAAGAACTCCTGCTGCGGCTGCGTCGCCCCCTGGCCCGATCACCCGCTCTGCAAGGCCAAGGGCAAGACGGTGTGGGAGCGCATGGCCATGCCCAAGTCGTGGGTCGACACCTTCGAGCGCTTCGGCTTCTACTGGCTCGGCCACGACGTGCTGCAGGACACGATGCATTTCGAGTTCCTGGGCGACCCCGACAAGATCACGGAGCCGGCGACCGCCCCCTGAACGGGCGGCCTCCTCGCATTCGCGGCTTGCGCTGGCCGGTGGAAGGCCTATGAAGGGCTGCGCGCCACGATGACTGCCCACGAGTTCACCATCAAGACGACCGACCTGGACGCAGGCGGCAAGGACTACGCGCTGGTCATCCGGCCGGCGTGGATCCGCGGAGTCCTCGAGGATCACGAGGCGAAGGCGACCACGAACGAAGGCCAGCTCGCCGTCCGGGCGTCCAAGAGCGGCACGGACGTCGTCGTCCATGGCACCATCGATGCCATCCTCGAGGTGCCCTGCGCCCGCTGCCTCGAGCGCTTCGAGCAGCCCGTCCACTCGGACGTGAGCGTGCTCTACGTGCCCGGCCAGCGGGCGAAAGAGGCCGGCGAGAACGGCGAGGTCGAGTACACCCTGGAGGACGCGGAGGCCGACACCCTCCCGTACGACGGGGACACCGTGGTCCTCGACGACCTGGTGCGGGACGAGCTCCTTTTGGGAATCCCCATGATCCCCTTGTGCTCGGAAGCCTGCCCAGGTATGTCCCCCGCCCCGGAATCCGAAGCTAAGGCCGCCTCCTCCGAGGAGAAGCCGGTCGATCCCAGGCTCGCGCCACTCATGGCGTTCCGGGTCAAGACGACGAAGTGATCTGATCGAAGGAGTCGAAAGTGGCGGTCCCCAAGCGACGTACTACCCGTTCCAGGCGCAACATGCGCCGCGCGAACCACGACAAGGTCGTTCCCGTGCAGCTCATCGCGTGCGCGAACTGCGGCGAGCCCGTCACTCCGCACCGCGCCTGCGCGTCCTGCGGCCACTACAAGGGCCGGCAGGTCACCGAGAAAACGACGGCCAAGAAGGTCTGAGCTTCGGCTCGTTCCTCGCTCGCCCCGCCCACTCGCCCAGCCGACCGCGCGCCCGGTTCTTCGCGCCTCGCTCTGCGAGGCCTGAGGGACGGGCGCGTCCGTCATTTGCCCGCAAATGCGCGAGCACGTGCGGCCGGGGCGGTGTGTCATGTTCTCGTCATGTGCTAGACCGTGGTGGCCCCGATGAACACGCCTGCCTCACGCATCCTCGGCACGGGTAGCTATCTCCCGTCGATCGTCCGCACGAACCACGACCTCGAGAAGATGGTCGACACGAGCGACCAGTGGATCATGGAGCGCACGGGCATCCGTGAGCGCCGGATCGCGCCCGAGGGTGTCGTCACGAGCGACATGGCGACCGAGGCCGCGAAGAAGGCGCTCGAGGCGGCGGAGCTGAAGGCGACCGACATCGACCTCATCATCGTCGCCACCGTCACGCCCGACATGCCGATGCCGGCGACCGCGGTGTTCGTCCAGCAGAAGCTCGGGGCCGGCGCGTGCCCCGCGTTCGACCTCTCGGCGGCGTGCGCCGGGTTCATCTTCGGCATGTCCATCGCCGACCAGTTCATCCGCAGCGGCGTGATGAAGAACGTCCTCGTGGTCGGCGTCGAGCTCCTCTCGCGGGTCATCAACTGGGAAGACCGCACGACGTGCGTGCTCTTCGGCGACGGCGCGGGCGCGGTCATCCTCGGCCCGGCCGGCGGGGCGACCGCCTCGGGCAAGCCGCGGGGCCTGCTCTCCACGAAGATCCAGTCGGACGGCGCGCTCGCGCACTCGCTGATGATCCCGGGCGGCGGCTCGCAGCTGCCGATGAGCGCCGAGGTCCTCGAGCAGAAGAAGCACAAGGTCCACATGCGCGGCCAGGACATCTTCAAGGTGGCCGTGAAGAACCTCTATGCCGCCACGAAGGGCGCGCTCGACATGACGGGCATGACCGCCGACGAGGTGGACTGGATCTGCCCCCACCAGGCGAACCTGCGCATCATCGATTTCGCGGCCACGCGCCTCGGCGTCGCGAAGGAGAAGGTGCTCCTCAACATCGAGCGCGTCGGCAACACGTCGAGCGCCTCGATCCCGATCCTCCTCGACGAGAGCCTCCGCTCCGGCAAGGTCCGCGTGGGCGACACGGTGGCCATGTGCGCGCTCGGGGCGGGGATTTCGTGGGGCGGCGCGATCGTGCGCATGTAGCCCAGCCGGGTTGCTATACTGGGCCCGATGGCTTCTGCCGCGCGAATCCTTGCGCTGACGCTGAGCACGGTGACGCTCGGGGGAATCCTCGCGTCGTGCACCGCCACTGCGAACCTCAGCGACATCTACACGGCGCTCGACGGGAACGGTGACCGGCAGCGGGACACCTTCTACACGGACAGCAAGGAGATCCACTGCGTGATCGAGGCGGGCATCGGCCGCCGCGGTGTGACGATCGAGTCGCTGATCCGGCAGCTCCAGGGCTACGACTTCAGCGCCGACCGCTTCTTCGACACCGACCGCGTCGCGGCGAACGTCGAGGTGGCGCCCACCCCGCAGGACGGGGTGCAGAAGGTCGATCTCGTGCTCTCGCCCTCCGCCCCCGACGGCTCGGCGGCGGACGACGCGCCGTTCCTGCCGGGTCACTTCATCTGCGAGGCGTACCTCGACGGGAAGCTCGAACGCTCGGCGGTGTTCAACGTCGTCTTCCCGCCGTGCCCGGCGTCCAGCATCCTGCCGACGACCGTCTGTTACGGCTTCTACAAGGCGAACACGGAGTGCCCGCGCTACGGCCTCACGTCGGACGACCCCGCCCGCTGCGTCTGTGACCCGGTGAAAGGATGGCAGTGCCCATGAGCGACCGCTTCATCGCCTCGACCTTCGACAAGAACGCGGCACGTGAGCGGGAGATCCGCGCGCGCCGCCGCATCGTCGTCCGCGTCGGCTTCGCGGCGCTCGCCGCCCTCACCGCGGTGACGGCGCTGACCGCCTGCATCTTCGATCAGAGCGACTACCAGGGCGGCGGCCACAACGACAAGGGTGCCCAGGCGAAGACCGCCGAGCCGCCCGCCTCGACCGAGCCGACGACGCAGCCCACCGCGACGTCGACCACCGACGACGACTCGGGCCTCCCGATCCTCGACGCCACGACCGGCTGATCCGCTCCTCGCGGTCGGGCCCGCCGCCGCCCGCCCACGCACGATTCGCTTTGGCGTCCGCCGCGGCCTGCGCTATCGAGCGCGACCAATGGAACCGCGTCAGATCGCGTGGCTCTTCCCCGGTCAGGGCTCCCAGGCCGTCGGCATGGGCAAGGACCTCCTCGACGTCTCGAAGGCGGCGCGCGACGTCTTCGCCCGTGCCGACGCGGCGCTCGGCGGCGCCGCCCCGCTGTCGAAGCTGGTGCTCGAGGGCCCCGAGGCGGAGCTGACGCTCACCGCGAACGCGCAGCCGGCGCTCGTGACGATGAGCACCGCGGTGCTGGCCGCGATGCGCGAGGCGTATCCCGACCTCCCCCTCCCCCGCTTCGCGGCCGGTCATTCGCTCGGCGAGTACTCGGCCCTGGTCGCGGCCGGCGCCCTCTCCCTCGAGGACGCGGTCCGCCTCGTGCGCGCGCGCGGCCTCGCCATGCAGGGCGCGGTGCCGCCCGGCGCGGGCGCCATGGCCGCGATCATGGGCATGGACGGGACGCGCCTCGAGGCGCTCTGCCGCGAGGTCGCCGAGGGCAGCGACGAGACCGGCGCCCCGTACGGCACCGTCAGCTGCGCGAACTTCAACGCTCCCGGCCAGATCGTCATCGCCGGAACGACCGCCGCGGTGGCCCGGGCCAGCGCGCTCGCCACCGCGGAGAAGGGCAAGGCCATCCCGCTCAAGGTGAGCGCCCCCTTCCACTGCGCGCTCATGGCGCCGGCCGCGGTCACCCTGAAGGGCGAGCTCGAGAAGGTCGACGTGAAGCCGCTCGCGTTCCCGGTCGTCGCGAACGTCGACGCGCGCCCCAACAGCGACGCCTCGCGCGTGAAGGACCTCCTCGTGCGCCAGGTCGACGGCGCCGTCCGGTGGGAGCAGGCGATCCGGCTCATGCACATGGAGGGCATCACCCACGCCATCGAGATCGGCCCTGGCAAGGTGCTCGCCGGCCTCGGCAAGCGCATCGCGAAGGACATGAAGATCTTCAGCGTGGGCGACGCGGCGAGCCTCGCCGGGCTCGCCGAGTTCCTCGCCCCCTCCCCGTCACCCGCCTCCTGAAGGAAGACAAGAACATGTTCCAGCTCACCGGCAAGGTCGCGATCGTCACCGGCGGCTCGCGCGGCATCGGGCGCGCGGTGTGCGAGGCGCTCGCCGAGCAAGGCGCCACGGTGGTCGTGAACTACGTCAAGGGCGAGGCCCAGGCGAAGGAGGTCGCGGACGGCATCGTCGCGCGCGGCGGCACGGCGGAGATCGCCGGGTTCGACATCGCCGACGGAAAGGCCGCCGAGGCCGCCATCGACGAGATCGCGAAGCGTCATGGCCGCCTCGACATCCTCGTCGCCAACGCCGGCATCTCCATCGACGGGCTGCTCCTCCGCCTCAAGGAAGAGGACGTCGACCGCCTCTTCCAGGTCAACGTGAAGGGCTCGATCGCGTGCGCCAAGGCCGCGACGAAGGTGATGATGCGGGCCCGCACCGGCCGCGTCGTCTTCATGTCGAGCGTGGTCGGCGAGATGGGGAACATCGGCCAGACCGCCTACGCCGCCTCCAAGGCCGCGGTCATCGGCGCCGCCAAGTCGATCGCCCGCGAGTTCGCCTCCCGGAACATCACGGTCAACGTGGTGGCGCCGGGGTTCATCGACACGGACATGACGCACACGATGACCGACCAGATGAAGGAAGGCCTCACCAAGATCATCCCCCTCGCCCGCACCGGCACCGCGCGCGAGATCGCCGCCGCCTGCGTGTACCTGTCCAGCGACGAGGCTTCGTACGTCACGGGACAGGTCCTCCGGGTCAACGGCGGCATGCACATGTGAGACTCACCGCTACGCAACCTACGCATTGCGCAAAAAGCGCCCGGTTGCGGTCCGAGGCAAGGCTGTGTAGAAAGCCCCGGTCCACTCCAGCGCCACATAGCGCTACACACGCAATCGAACGCGAATCGAAGAGGCAGACGAATGGCTCAGGACATCGGTAGCGAGGTCAAGCGCATCATCAAGGAGCAGCTCGACGTCGAGGAGAAGGACATCAAGCCCGAGTCCACGTTCATCGAGGATCTCGGTGCGGACTCTCTCGGCCTGGTCGAGCTCGTGCTCGCGTTCGAGGAAGCCTTCGAGATCGACATCCCGGACGAGGACACGGAGAAGATCCGCACCGTCCAGGACGCGGTCGACTACATCGAGAAGAACGCGAAGAAGTAACCGTCCTCGTCAGAGGACGACAGCCCCAGGTCCTCCTTCATGTCTCAACGCGAACGCGTCGTCATCACGGGTATCGGTCTCGTCACCCCGGTCGCCACCGGTCGGGCCGAGACCTGGGAAGCGCTGCTCGCCGGCAAGAGCGGCATCGCTCCGATCACGCTCTTCGATTGCTCCGCGTTCCGCGTCCGCTTCGCGGGCGAGGTCAAGGACTGGGACGGCACCCGGTACATCGAGAAGAAGAAGCTGAAGGAGATGGACCGCTTCACCGAGTTTGCGCTCGGTGCAGCGGACATGGCCATCAAGGACGCGCAGCTCGAGCTGAGCGACGCGGACCGTGACGAGGCCGGCTGCTTCATCGGCGTCGGTCTCGGCGGGCTCTTCACCCTCGAGAAGACCAAGCAGACCCTCATGGAGAAGGGTCCGCAGAAGATCAGCCCGTACTCGATCCCGGGCATCATCGCGAACCTCGCCGCCGGCCAGGTCTCGATGGCGCACGGGCTGCGCGGGCCGAGCTACTGCACGACCAGCGCCTGCTCGAGCGGCGCGCACGCCATCGGCGAAGCGGCCGAGTGGATCGCGCGCGGCAAGGCGCAGATCATGGTCACTGGCGGCGCCGAGGCGACGGTCACGCCGGTCGGCATCGGCGGCTTCGAGGCGATGTACGCTCTCTCGAAGCGCAACGACGACCCGCAGGCCGCGAGCCGTCCGTTCGACAAGGGTCGCGACGGCTTCGTCTGCGGCGAGGGCTCGGGCATTCTCGTCATCGAGTCCCTCTCGCGCGCCCGGAAGCGCGGCGCGAAGATCTACGCCGAGATCACCGGCTACGGCGCGTCGAGCGACGCCCACCACCTCACGAACCCCGCGCCCCAGGGCGAGGGCGCGCAGCGCTCCATGAAGATGGCGCTCCGCGACGCCGGGCTGAACCCGGAGCAGATCGACTACGTCAACGCGCACGGCACGTCGACGCCCGTGGGCGACATCGCCGAGAGCCAGGCGGTCGCGGCCGTCTTCGGCGAGCACGCCACCGGCAAGAAGCTCTGGGTGAGCAGCACGAAGTCGATGATGGGCCACCTGCTGGGCGCTGCCGGCGCCGTCGAGAGCGCGATCTGCGCCCTGGCGATCGCGGACGGCAAGGTCCCGCCGACCATCAATCTCACCGACCCCGATCCCGCGTGCCCGCTCGACTACGTGCCGCTCACGGCGCGCGAGCGGCGCATCACGCACGCGCTCAACAACTCGTTCGGCTTCGGCGGAACGAACTGTTCGCTGGTCTTCTCCCGCTTCGAAGGCTGATCGGCGACCATGAAGCTCGCGATCGCGTCCGACCACGGCGGCGTGCGGCTCAAGACCGAGCTCGTCGCTCTCCTCGCCAAGGAAGGCCACGAGGTCACCGACCTCGGCACGACCGGCGACGCGAGCGTCGATTATCCCGACTTCGCGCACGAGCTCGCATCGCGCATCACGCGCGGCGAGGTCCCGCAGGGCATCCTCGTCTGCGGAACGGGCGTCGGCATGTCGATCGCCGCCAACCGGCACGCCGGCATCCGCGCCGTCGTCTGCTCGGACACGTACACGGCGCGCCTCAGCCGGTCGCACAACGACTCGAACGTGCTCTGCCTCGGCGAGCGGGTGGTCGGCAGCGGGCTCGCCTGGGACATCGTCACGGCGTGGCTCGCCGAGCCGGCGTCCACCGAGGAGCGGCACGCCAAGCGCCGCACGAAGATCGAGCTCCCCCGTTGAAGTGCCCGTTCTGCGCGCACGTCGAGAGCAAGGTGACGGATTCGCGCGCCGGTACGTCCGGTGACGTGATCCGCCGGCGGCGCGAGTGCGAGGCCTGCACGCGCCGCTTCACCACCTACGAGCGCGTGGAAGAGGTGCTCCCGCTCGTCGTGAAGAAGGACGGCCGCCGCGAGGCGTTCGATCGCCAGAAGGTGCTCGGCGGCCTGCGCCGCGCGTGTGACAAGCGCGCGGTCCCGCTCGAGCGGCTCGAGAGCATCGTGGACGGCATCGAGCGCGAGCTGATGGACGGCGGCGACAAGGAGGTCTCGGCCGGCCAGGTCGGCGAGCGCGTCATGCACCACCTCCGCGCCGTCGACCCCGTCGCCTACGTGCGCTTCGCGAGCGTCTACCGCCAGTTCAAGGACATCGACGAGCTGCGCACCGAGATCGATCAGCTCGCCAGGAAGGACGCGCGCTCGTGAAGCCCCGGCCGCCGACGTCGCCCGGTGTGCCGCCGCCCGCGCCCGCTCCTCCGAGCGACGATGAGCGCTTCATGGACGCGGCGCTCCTCGCCGGCAAGAGCGGTCGCCCCTCGCCGGGCCCGCGCGCCGGCGCCGTGCTCGTGAAGGACGGTGAGGTCCTCGCGACCGGCTGCCACGATCGCGGGGGCGCCGAGCATGCCGAGGCTGCCGCGCTCCTCCAGGCGGGTCCGCGCGCCGAGGGCGCGACGCTCTACGTCACGCTCGAGCCGTGCAACCACGCCGGCGGCACCGTCCCGTGCACCCGCGCGATCGCCGCCGCCAAGGTCAGCCGCGTCGTCATCGGGACGCGCGACCCGAGCCCGCATGCGCACGGCGGCGGCATCGAGGCGCTCCGCGCGGCCGGCATCGAGGTGACGGTCGGCGTGCGCGAGGAAAAGGCGCGCGCGATGCTCGCCCCCTGGGAGAAGCACGCGCTCAGCGGGCTCCCCTACGTCTCGCTGAAGCTCGCGCTCTCGCTCGACGGGCGCATCGCGACCCGCACGGGCGCCTCGAAGTGGGTCACCGGACCGGACGCACGCGCCAAGGTGCACCTCCTCCGCGCGAAGAACGACGCCATCGCGATCGGGATCGGGACGGCCCTCGCCGACGACCCCCGCCTCACCGTCCGTGATGCCCCGGGCGAGAGCCCGATCCGCGTCGTGTTCGACACGAAGCTTCGCCTGCCGCTCGAGTCTCGCCTCGTGCGGACCGCCCGCGAGGTGCCCACGCTCGTGCTTTGCGGCATCGACGCCCCGGCCCAGGCCGAGGCGGAGCTCGCGGACGCCGGCGTCGAGTGCGTTCGCTCGCCGCTCTCCACGGAAGGGCGGCTCGAGGTCTTCACGGCGCTCCGCTCGCTCGCGCAGCGCGGGATCGTGACGCTCATGGTCGAGGGCGGCGCCGAGCTCGCAGGCAGCTTCCTGGCCGGCCAGCTGGCGGACGAGCTCCATGCCTTCATCGCGCCGATCCTGCTCGGGCCACGCGGCCGCGCCGGCGCGGTCGACTGGGCCGGCCCGAACACGCCCCAGCAGGCGCCCCGGATCGCGGTGCCGTCGTGGGAGCTCGTCGGCTCGGACGCGTACGTGCACGGCGCGATCATGTACCCGGAAGCCGACGAACCGGGGTGAGGCTGGGGCTCGCGCGCTCGCCCGTCCGTCGCTAGACTCGGGCGGTCATGGTTCGCACCATCCTCCACTATCCGGACAAGCGCCTCCGTGAGAAGGGCAAGCCCATCGCCCAGGTCACGCCCGAGCTGACGAAGCTCATCGACGACATGGCGGAGACCATGTACGCCGCGCCCGGCGTCGGCCTCGCCGCGACGCAAATCGGAGAGCTCCACCAGCTCTTCATCATCGACGTTGCCGGCGACGACGAGCCGAGCGACCTCCGCGTGTTCATCAACCCCGAGATCCTCGAGACCGAGGGCGAGCTCGCGTGGCAGGAGGGCTGCCTCAGCTTTCCGGGGATCACCGAGGAGATCGACCGCGCCGCGCACGTGCGCGTGCGTGCGCTCGACCGCAACGGCAAGCCGTTCGAGCTGGAGGCCGAGGGCCTCCTCGCCGTCGCCATCCAGCACGAGTACGACCACCTCCAGGGGCGGCTGATGATCGATCACATGGGCGCGCTCAAGAAGCGCCTGACCCATCGCAAGATGGTCAAGCGCGCCGAAGAGGAAGCCGTCTCCTAGTCGCGTCGTGGGGCCGGGCGGCTAGCTTGGCTAGCGCCCCGCCCGCTTGAAGAGGCTCGCGTCGAGCTTCATGCCGCGCGCCGCGAGGTCCGCCGACAGCCGCGGGACCACGCCGGTCGCGTTGTGGGCGCCATCTCCGGCGCCCTGCGGCTCGTTCCAGACGAACACGTCGCGCGCGACGATGCCCTTCGCGTCGGAGCCGCCGAGCTCGGCGATGCGGGTGATGCGGACGCGCCCGTCGGGCGTGGCCGTCACCTCGATGGCCAGGTCGAACGCCTCGCCGACGACCTCGCGGGTCGCCTCGAGGCCGATGCCGGGCCGCTGCAGCATCACCTGCGCGACGAGGCGAGACAGGCCCTGGCGCAGCGTCGGCGCCGCGATGCCGGCGAGCACGCCCTCCGTGCCCTCGGTGAGCGCGTCGAGGGTCGCGGCGGTGACACGGCCCGCGAGCTGCGCCACCACCAGCCGATCGGGGCGCAGCTGCGCGGCGGCACGCACCGTCGCCTCGCCGCCCTTGCCCGTGTCGAGGACCGACAGCGCCGTTGCAAACGCGCTGCGAGCCCCGATCTCCTCGACGTCCTGCACGACGCAGACGCGCTCGCCGCCGCTCCCGCTCGCGGCGAGCGCCGACAGCACGGCGCCGGTCGCGACGCCCGAGACCAGCACGTTCATGCGGGCGGCCAGCGCCGCCTCGAGGAACTGCAGCATCGGACGAGAGAGGACGCCCCGCTGGAGCAGCTCCTCGGTCGACGCCTCGACACGGCGGCGCTTCCGGAGCGACACCAGGAACCCGCTGGACACCGGGGGCGCGACGGCAAGTAGAGTGGCCCGCGGAAGCCGGCGCTCGAGCACCGCCTCCCCGGTCCGCCAGGGCTCGCCGCTCTGGTGAGCGAGCCGCGCGATGACGCGCTGCAGGCCTTCCTCGCTGCTGAACGCGGGACCTTCGTGCGCGGCCGAGCCCGAACGCACCACGAAGACCTGGTCGTAGCGCTGGGCGTGGATCTCGGCCACGTCGTCGTCCTCGAGGAGCGGACCGAAGGGGCCGAGCGCGACGAGCTCCCGGTGGGCGTCGCGCGCGATCGCGTCGACGTCGATGTCCTCCGGGGCCTCGCCTTCCTCGCGCATCGCGCGCGCCTGATCACGCGCGGCGCGCTCGATCTGCGCGGCCAGCGCCTCGGCAACGACGGGGCTCGCGCGGAGCGCCGCGAGGTCGACGACCTCGGCGATGCGGCCCATCAGCATCGTCAGCGCCAGTCGTCGCCCCGCCAGGGCCGGGGACTCCTTCGGCGCGACGCGTCCGGGCGTGCCGGTGTTCCGCGCGGGCGGGGCGGGCGGCGCGACCGGCGCGACGGGCGGAGGCGCGGCGGTGGCCCGGACGGGGGGCGCCGGCGGTGACGCGTCTTCCCGGTCGAAATCCGGCACCGGCGGCGACGCCGTGGCCGAGGTCGCGTTGGACGCGCCGCGGCCCGCATCGACGGGCGCG
>JAQBQL010000241.1 GCA_028287035.1 Labilithrix sp.
GATTGCGCGACCTCCGCGACGGCGGCGGTGATCGCCCGCGCCGACGGCTGCGGCTCGGAGGCCGGCGCGAGGGCGGTCGCCGCCGAGCCGTCGGGGGCGGCGGGGACGGTGTCCTCGGGGCGGGCCATCTGCAGGGCGCCGAGGGCGGTTGCCTTGGAGGCGGCGGCGAGCGCGGTCCAGAAGTCGCCCGCCGTCGGGTAGCGCTCCTCCGGCTTCACGGCGAGCGCCTTCGCGAACACCGCCTCGACCGCGTCGCTCACCGTCGCGCCGTAGGTGCGCGGCGTGGGACGGCGCTCGCGGTCGGACGACGCGACGGCGAGCTGCACGAGGCTGTCGCCGGCGAGCGGCTCGCGGCCCGACACGAGCTCGGTGGCGACGAGCGCCAGCGCGAACACGTCGGTCCAGGGGCCGGTCGCGCCGTGCGTGCGATCGAACTGCTCGGGCGCGCCGTAGAGGGGGGTGAACGAGGTGATGTGGCCGGCGGTCTTGCCGAAGCCCATCTTCTGCGCGTCCTGCACGACCTTGGCGATGCCGAAGTCGAGCAGCTTCACGCCCTTGTCCTCGTGGAGGACGAAGATGTTCGCCGGCTTCACGTCGCGATGGGCGATGCCGCGCTGGTGAGCGAGCGACAGCGCGTGCGCGATGGGCTCGAGCAGCGTGACCACGTCCGAGACGCTGCGGAGCTGCGCGTTGGCGAGACGCTCGGCCTCGGTGATCGCCTCGAGCGAGCGGCCCTCCAGCCACTCGAGGACCATGTAAGGGACGACCTCGCCGCGCGGGGTCGTGAGCATCCCGACGTCCCGCGCCTGGCAGATCGCCGTCGACCGCTCGGAGAGCTCCGCCAGCAGCGCGCCCTCCTGGATGAACTCCTGGAGGAGCCGGTCACGCTGCGTCTCGTCGACGAGGCCGAGCGCGGTGAAGACCTTCACCGCGACGGGACGCTTCCAGAGGAGGTGCGTCGCCCGGAAGACGGTGGCGAAGCCGCCCTGACCGACCACCGACTCGACGGCGTACTTGTCGACGATCGTGGTGCCGACCAGGCCGAGCGGATCCGGGGGTGCCGTCACGGCGGACCAGCCTATCAGGCCGGGAGGCTCGTTCGCGGGGAAGTGCTTGACAAGAAGCGCTGAATCTCAGATTGTCCGCGCTGTTTCCGGCCGCCCACTTAGCTCAGTTGGTAGAGCAGGGGATTGAAAATCCCCGTGTCCCTGGTTCGATTCCGGGAGTGGGCACTGAAATTCAGCGGTAATCGTGGAGGAAGCGATCTCCACGATGGCCCCGAAACGGCCCGATTCGGCCACGTCGCCGCCCATTAGCAGCCCACCGCCGCCCGCCGCGATCTGCGCCTCGATGACGGCTGCGAGCTCGGCAGCCGACGCCTTGCCGTAGATGCGCTCGGCCATCCGTCCGTCGGCGTGACCGAGCGAAGCGCCGATGCCCGACGGGTCCACGCCCGAGAGGCGAAGGTACTTCCCGTGCGTGCGTCGCAGATCGGTCAGGGTCACGTTCGGGATGCCCGCGCGTGCGCATGCCTCGGCGAGCGTCCGGCGAAACGAGCTCTGGTGCCGCGAGGGGAAGAGAAGCCGATCGCCGTCCGCGTGTGTCACGGCGTACTCGAGGAGCATCCTGAACGCGAGCAGCGGGAGCGGAACCGGCCGCAGCTTGCGGTACTTGTTCTTCGATCCGCGAACCATGCACCCGGAGAAGTCGTGAGCGACGTCGCGCCGCTCGGCGCGCCAGATCGCCGACGGCTCGGCGCCGGTCGCGATCGAGAACGCCACGATGGCGAACAGCTCCGCGCCGCGGACCTCCTCCTCGACCGCGTCACGGTACTTGTTGATCTTCCAGAGCGTGGCGGTCGAGATGCCCAAATCCTTGGCAAGCGCGACCCGGTTCGCGCCGGCGTCGAGGCGTACGCGGGCCGAGGCAACCTGCGCGTCCGTGAGACCGTGCTTCCGGTACGTCACCGGGCGCACCATCGCGCGGAACAGGGCCGCCACCTCGATCGGCGCAAGCCAGCGCTCCCCCGGCTGGTACTCCGGCGAAAACCCTTTCGGGAACACGGCTTCGATGTCCCCGAGCCAGAGCCCGCGACGCTTGGCGAGGCGCATCGCCGAACGCCAGGTGATCAGCTCCTTGCTGATGGTGCTCTCCTCGACGCCGTCCTCGCGCCGCAGGATGACGTAGTCGTCGACGAGCGACGCGACGACCTCGCGCAGGAAGACGTCGGCCGTCGGAGGGCGCCGCAACACCGCCGCGAGACCGTCGACCAGAACGCCGGCCTTCGCCTGGTAGAAGGCGACGGTCGCGTGACTACGCTTCCCTGCCTTGGCCATCGAGAGCCGGTCACGAATCAGGAGCTCGAGGGCCTCGCGGAGCGTGGCCGTTGCCGCCGCCGCACTGGAGGGATCAAGGACGGCTCGCTCGAGCTGGGCTGCGCGGATCTCGGCAGCCTTCCGATCGGTGCATTGCGTGCTGACTTTTCGCGTGCCGCCCCCGAGCTTCGGGACCCACGCGAACCAGACGTTTCCACGCTTGAAGAGTCGAGCCGACATGATGCCTCTTGCTTCTGTTTCCGGATCCAGTTCTCAACGGCGATGCGCTCGACGCGCCAGTCGCTTCCGACCTTGAAGGCGTCGAGCTGCGGCAGCAGTCGGTACGCCGTCGCGCGCGAGACGCCGAGCTCGACCGCCACCTGCTCGGGCGTGAGCATGCGCGAGGCCGCGGGCGCTCGCGCGACGCTCACTCGGCCGCCTCCTGGTCCTCGTCGGCGTCCTCGCGCTGCATGTACGCAGGAAGGTCGAACGCGACAGACGCCTGAGCGTACCCGGGCCACTGGTTCGTCTGCCGGAACACGCGCAGCGTCTCCAGCCAGAGGCTCACGTTCCGATCGGCGAAGTCGATCATGCGCTCCGTGAGCTCGAGATCGACGACCTCGTACGGCGCCTTCGTCTCGACGCCGAGCAGGAACAGACCCTCGGTCGTGTCGAGCCCGTGTGCGCGCGCGCCGCGGCGGTACCACGCCAGCTGCTGCGGGTAGAGCATCCTGAACGCCTGCCGCATCCACGTCTCAGGGTGCGTGCTCGTCGTCGTCTTCAGGTCACCGATGGCTCTCGCGGTGACGATGTCGACGCCGCTCGTCGAGCACATGATCCCGTCTTCCTCCCAGACGAGCGGGACCTCGAACCGCGCGCCGGCGAGGCGACCACGCGCGACCGGATCGGCGAGCACCGCCTCTGCGATGCGCTCCCCTTCTTCCCACTCGCTCGCCGTGAGGATCTCTGCGTCGCGGTTTGCGGCTTCGAAGTCCTTCCAGGCGTTGCCCTGTCGCTTGCCGTCGTAGCGAACGAGCCGCTTCGCCCCCGATCGCTGCTGGCCGAGGACCAGGAAGTGGACGAGCGTGCCGAGGAGCATCGCGCTCGTGGGCTTCGTCGGGTGGTTGCACGCGTGCAGGTACTGCTTGCCGCTCAGCGACAGCTTCTTGATCTGCGAAAAGTGGTGCGTGCCGTCGACGTCGCACGTCAGCAGCGGCCGCACGCTCGCGTCGTCAAAGGGGCTCTCGTCGAAGTCCGGCGCTTCGGGAAGCTCGCTCATAGCGCACCCGCCGTCTTCTCGATCCACCCCGCGAACTTCACGAGCTGATCGTTCACCTTGCCCGCGGCGAGACGCCCGCGATCCGACGTCAGCGTCGGCGCGGGGATCGCCCGCACGGCCGCCGCGTACGCGAGCAGCTTCTCGCGATCGGGCGCGAGGGCTGCCTCCTTTGCCGCCTCGGCGGCCTGCCAGGCCTCGGCCTTCGCGGCCTCCTCGCGCGCCGCGGCCTCGGCCTGGACGGCGGCGAGCTCGGCGGCCACGCGCTGCGCCTCCGCCTTCGCCGACTCCTCGCGCGCCGCGGCAGCAGCACGCTCGACAGCAAGGGCTGCGTCGGCCGCCTCGCGCTCGGCCTTCGCCGCGGCCGCCACCTCACGAGCCTTCGCCTCGGCCGCCTCGCGCTCGGCGGCGGCCCGCGCCTCGATCTCGGCCTTCTCCTTGGCCAGGCGCGCATTCTCCTCGAGCTGCATTCGCTCGCGCTCGACGCGCTCGGCCTCGAGCCTGACCGCCTCCAGGCGCTTCGCCTCGCGCGCGGCGGCCGCAAGCCTCTCTGCCTCGAGCTTCACCGCCTCGGCCACCTTCGCAGCCTCGAGACGGGCCTCGTGCGCCGCGCGCGCGCCGTCGAGCGTGATCGTCCACGTGGCCTCGTCCGTTGCGCCGAGGTTCGCGTAGATCGACGGGTCGGCGCCGTACGCGCGCAACGCCTCCTCGCGCGCCGCCTTCAGGGCCGCGCGGTCGGCCGCCTCGGCGCGTTCCGCAAACGTCTCCTGCTCGAGGAGGTGTGCCTCGATCGGCACGATGAGCGAGTCGAGGACGGCCTTGATCCCGTCGATGGCCTTGCCCCGGCGCGTGCTGTCCTCCTTGAGGCGCTTCCTGGCGTGCTCCGCCCTCACCCTGATGTCGCGGAGCGCGAGACGTGACTCTCGCGCCATCCTCATCTCGCGCTTCTGATCGATGCTCGTGACGCGGATGAGGCGCGCCGAGGCTGCCCACGTCTCGGCGCTCGCGAACATCTCCTCGAACGCCGCGCGGATCGCGAGCGCGCTCTCCGGCTCGAGACCGGTCACGGCCAGGGCCATGCGGTCGGTGCTCACCATCTCGGTGGTCGTCGTCTCCCTCGTCGCTTGGCTCATGATCTCAGTCCTCTCCGGGCTCGCGGCCCGATGCGTCGTCGTCGTTGCCGTTGATGCGCTCGTCGCGCGCGCGTTCGAGCCGCTCGACGTCCTCGGGCCGCGGCTCGGGGTGCGGCGCATCGGCCGGCCCCGCAGGCCGCATCGGCTTGATCCGGATCGCCGGCCCCTTCTCGCCCTTCGGGTACTTGGCCTTCGGGTCCACGTAGAGCTGGATCGTCATGCCGATCCAGCGCACCGGCACCGGGCTCCCCGAGAGGCTCTCGAGCGTCTTGCTGTTCGTGCTGTTCAGGCCGAGCTTCTGCTTGCGGCCCTCGAAGTGGAGGAACGTGATCTCCTCCCCGTTCGGCTTGTCCTGGCTCTTCACGAGCCCGATGCTCACGTCGGAGATCTTCAGGATGGGGCTCCAGTAGACATCGACGGCGTGGCCCGCCTTCTGCGACGCCGCATCACTCGCCTCTGCGTTGTGCAGGTGAGCGTGGCTCAGCTGATCGGGATTCGCCTTGTTCGTTCGCACGGCCTTCCAGTGCTTCGTCAGTCGCTTGTCGATCTCGGGCATCACGTCTCTCCTTTGAAATCAGCTTCGTTGACCCGCGGCGCACCGGTGCGGCGCACCTGGCATGCACGCCTCGTCGTGGAGTCGTCCGGCCGCCTCATCGACGATGGCTCCGCAGCCGCCGCAGTAGCCGGCGGTCGGCGCGCGGAGCTCCCACGCGGCAGCCTCCGCCGCGAGGTCACGCTCGCGGTCGCGACCGGGGCTCGCCGGCGACGGACGACGCTGTCCACGGCGTCGAGCAGCTGCGTAGTTGGCGGCCTGCCGGACCTTGCTCACGCGGCGCGCTCGATCGCGAGCGTCGAGCCGCACTGGCAGTTCCGCAGCTCGAGCTCGCCGCCCTCTCCGTCTTCCTGCAGCCCGACGAGGCGGAGCCCCTGCCACTCGTCACGGTCGTGAGAGCGCCCGCAGCCGCAGACGCGCACCGGGGGCGGTGTGGGAAGCGTGTCCGGGCGCATCGTCGGGGCGCACTGCTCGTCGAGGGTCATGACCTATGCATAGCTATGCCTATCGGATCGAGCAAGCGAAAAAGAATAGTCGTGCCTATGACCTCGTCACGCTGTTGCGTCGTCGTCGGCGTCGATCAGCACGCGCCGAGGATCGTCCGTGAGCCTCGACGTGCGCACCCCGGGCGCGCCTGCGCGGGCCCAGCGGCGGACGGTCGGCTCATCCGGCCACGTCCACGTCTCGGGCCCTCTCACGCGCACGAGCCGCGGAGAGACGACAGCGAGCGGAGTGCCGAACGCCTCACCCAGCCGAAGCGCCGCCCCCGTCTGCGTCATCGAGAAGGCGGCGGCGAGCGCCGGGATGTCTGCGCCGAGGGCGCGTCGCGCGGACACGAAGGCGCGACGTGGTGCGATCAACGCGGCGCCTAGGTAGTCGGCGGCCGCTTCTTCGTCATCGCCAGCATAGCCGGCGCGTCTGAGCAGCCAGTGCCCGAGCTCGTGACCGACCGCAAAGACCGCGTAGAGTGGCGGCAGCGATCGAGCCAGGACGATTCGCCACTCCTTGTTCACGCGGTACAGCGCCGCTGGCCCGTGCACGGGCCGGTCTCCGCGGTGAATCGCGTTCTCGCCGAGGAGGGCGCGAGCGAGCTGCGTCACGTGCGGCTTGTCGGCGTCGAGTCCCGCGTCGCGGTACGCCCTCTCTGCGATCCCCTCCAGGTCGTCGAGCTCCACACGACGATGGACACTCCATCGCGCACGCGCGGCAAGTGGCGGCCTCCCGCACCCGCGCCTAACGGCGCTTCGTCGACGCTTTCTTGGTCGAGCCTGCTCCACCACTCAGCTCGTCGAGCGCCGAGCCGCCCGCCGCCACCGGCGTGGTGAAGAGTCGGCGCGTGCTCCGGACGAACGCGTCGGAGTAGCGAAGGAGCTCCTCGGCGTCCGCCTCGGAAAGGTCGCTCATGCCCTGGAGGCCTCGTGCGTCGAGCGCGTGCTCGAGGGCTTCGTCGCTGTAGCCGCGCGCCTTCGCGACGCGCGCGATGGTCTCGTTGATTCGATCGAGCACCACCCTCGGCTGCGCAGGCGACGCGGTCACCAGATCCATGTGCTCGTCGGCTCCGGCGCTCTCCGCACCCAGGAGGTCGGCGACGTCGACACCGACGAGCGCGGCAAACTTCCGCGCGGTCGCGAAGGCGGCGCCACCCTTCCTGTTGAGGAAGTCCGAGAGCGACGGCTGCTTGCGGCCGAGCCGTCGGGCCAGCTCGGTGACGTTCACGTCTTCCTTCACCTGGTACGCCTTCATTGCGCGACGCAGCCGCTCGTTTTGCGCCGGCGAGAGGTCGGAAGACATGCCCCTCGTCTTAGCAAGGAAGGGCATAGCTAAGACTATAGACCGAATCGGCTTGCGTGCTGCAGTAGTCATAGCTATGCCTTTGCCATGGTGGTCACCCGTGCTGGGGAGGCGCTGCGCGCTGCTCTCGATCCGACGACGCAGACAGCTTGGAGCCAGTCCGCGCTCGCGCGCGCGCTCGGCGTCAAGCAGCCCTCGGTCTCCGAGTGGGTGCGGATGCGCGCTCGTCCCGAGTCCCATCTGCGGAAGGCCATCGAGCGCCTGCTCGGCATCCCCGAGGTCGACTGGATGACGGACGACGAGCGTCGCATCGCTGAGACGGGCCCCGAGCTCGCCACCGGTACCTGACTCGAGGATCCGCACGCCAAGACAGACGGCGACGCGCTCGCGCTTCTTCAGCGCGGCGCAACGATAGCGGTCACATACGTGCACTATACACGCACATGAACGGGGCAACCATGACGAGCAAATTGCGGGGTGATTCGTGAGTTTCCTTCTTCTGGACGATCGAGGTCGCGAGCTCGCGACCGTCGCGCACGTCGAGGAGGCGACGTTCGCCATGAACCACACCTTCGACCGCGCCGAGCGCGTCGTGCGCGCGGTCGACCGGGTGCTGATGGCGACGAAGCATCGGTTCCAGGGCGAGTCGTTCTACGCCAGCCTCCACGGCAGCGCGGCGCGCGCCCCGAGAGAGGACGACGACGCATGAGCGCCCGTCCCTTCGCGTCGGCCCCCCTTTGGCTGCTGCGCTTCATGCTCGCCCGCCGACTGTTCCGCCCGCTCTGGATCGAGATCTGGAACGAGATGTGGCGCCGCGGGCGCGACGACGGCGGTGCACCGTGAGCTTCCGCGTCGGTGAGCGCGTCGTCGTCTCCGCGCACTGGTCTGCCTTCGCCCGCATGAAGGGCGAGGTCACGCTCCTCGTCGACTCGCACTTCATGGTCCGCCTCGACGGCGAGCTGTTCCCCGTCCGCTTCGGTGCCGGCGAGATCAGGAGCCTCGAGAGCGGCGCCGCCGAGCTCAGGGACGCGATCGCGGACGCAACCAACCACCTGAAGGGCCGGTAACCATGCGCAAGGAATCAGTGCGTGCCGTCGCCGTGCCGTGCTGCTTGGACCCCGACTGCAAGGGGCCGCAGACCCACGGCGGGAAGCGCCGTTCCCTCGACGACTACCCGTCACCGGAGTGGGTCATCCTCGCGATTGCCCCGCACGTGGCCGGCAAGGTGGTCCTCGATCCGTGCTGCGGAGCGGGAGCGATCCTCGATGTCTTCCGCGCGCTCGGGGCGGTGGTCATCGGTATCGAGATCTCCGAGGAGCGCGCAGCCGAGGCGAGGGCGAAGGGGCACAACGTCATCTGCGCCGACGCGCTCGCGATCGAGTGGCCCGACGCCGACCTCATCATCTCGAACCCGCCGTTCTCCCACGCCCAGGAGTTCGCGGAGAAGGCGCTCGCCTGCGTCGCGACGGGAGGCACTGTCGCGCTCCTCCTGCGCCTCGGCTTCCTCGAGAGCAAGAAGCGGATTGGGTTCCACCGCGCGAACGGATCGAGCGTCTACGTGCTCTCGTCGCGCCCGTCGTTCACCGGCAACGGCAAGACCGACGCGAGCGGATACGGGTGGTTCCTTTGGGGCTCACGCCACGCGCGCTCGCTGCACTTCCTCGACGCGGTCGACCCTTCGCGGCGAGCTCGCACCATCCCGCCGACCGGCCCAGAGACCCGTCCGATCCCGGGTGCCGCCGGCTACCTCGCGAGCAGCGACGGAAAGATCCTCTCAACGTGGCGCCGGGCGCGCCACGGGCGCGCGGTCACCTCGACGCCTGACGGTGAGCCGAAGGAGCTCGCCGCCTACGACCGCAAGAGCGTCAAGGGCGAGCCGACCCCGTACCGCTCGGTGATGGTGAAGTGGGACGGGGGCAAGCGGAAGCCAGCGTACGTCCACCACCTCGTCGCGCTCGCGTTCCTCGGCCCACGTCCGGACGGCGCCGAGGTCCTCCACGGCGCGAAGGGGTCGAGCTGCAACGCGGCTGAGAATCTCCGATACGGCACGCCGGACGAGAACGGCGGAGAGCGCGCGATCGCGCGTGGCGACGACTGGTACCGCGCGCGTGGCTTGCGCCCGCCGCGCTTCGATCTGCAGGGCGCCGCCGAGGAGACCGTCGAGCCAGCAGCGCCCCCGAGCGGCGCCTTCGACGACTTGCTCGAGGCCGGCGAATGATCTGCCCCACCGGCAAGATCGGCTACCCGACCCACGCCGACGCCCTTCGCGCCGCCGCGGTCCTGCTTCGCCGCGCTCGGCGGCGCGTCGACACGTACCGGTGCGATGCCTGCCGCTCCTGGCACCACGGCCGATCGTCTGAACGCCACCGTTCCCGCTGAAGAGGTGTCCCGCGCGCCACGGCGCGCCTGCAATGCATGTCGACTGCACATACTTCCCGCCGCGCGAGAAGGCGCGAGGGAAACGATTCACGACGACGTGGGAGCGCCTCTGCGCGCGACTCACCGAAGCCAGCGTCGCACCCGAGAAGGGCGACGCGGCGGGCATCTCCCTCGCCACCTTCCGTGGCGATCATCGCCTGCTCGCCAACGTCGAGCGAGTGTTCGCGGTCGGTCTCGACCTCGATCACCTTGACGCCGTCTCCGTGTTCGCCCAGCGCGCGCCCGGCGAGATCGTCGAGGCGCACGACCTGTCGCGCCTTCGCGGCCGCTTCGCCGGCGTCGCCGCGTTCGTCCACACCACGTGGTCGTCGACGCTCGACGCGCCCCGCTGCCGCGTGTTCTTCCTGCTCTCGCGACCGGTCACCGGCGCGGAGTACCCGCGGATCTATCAGGCGATCGCGAGGGACGCCGAGCGGGGCGGACTCGTCGTGGACCGTGCCGCCTCCGACGCGTCGCGATTCTGGTTCCTGCCGTCCGTCCGCGCGGTGGGTTGCAGCATGGTCAGCTGGCGGTGCGACGGCCCGCCGATCGACGTCGACGCAGCTCTCCTCACCGTCCCTGCCCCCGCGCCTCCGCCCGCGCCGCCTCCGCGCGAGCGTCGCGACGGCGACGACCGCGTGTTCGAGCGCGCGTCGCGTTGGCTCGCGCAACGTGACCCGGCCATCCAGGGAAGCGGCGGCGACAAGCACACGTTCGAGACGGCCTGCGCCATCGTCCGCGGCTTCGACCTCGACGACGCGAGCGCCTACCGCCTGCTGTGCGACTGGAACCTGACGTGCCGCCCACCCTGGGACGAGCACGGCCTGCGCAGGAAGATCCGCGAGGCGCGCGAGCGCGGGCGGATGCCCTTCGGCGCGCTCCGCGACGCGAGGAGGTCCGCGTGAGCGTCTCTCTCCGGCCGTATCAGGTCGCCTCGATCGAACAGGTGCGCAGCGCGATCCGCGCCGGCAAGCGGCGCATCATGCTCACCATCCCCACCGGCGGCGGCAAGACGTTCACGTCCGCCTTCGTCATCGTCTCCGCCCTGGCGAAGGCAAAGCGCTGCCTCTTCGTTGCCCATCGAAAGGAGCTCATCGACCAGACGGTGGCCGCGTTCCTCCGCCTCGGCGTCACGGACATCGGGGTGATCCGCGCAGGCGACAAGCGCCGCAACCCGGCGGCGAGGCTTCAGATCGCCAGCATCCAGACGCTCGCGCGGCGCACGGTCGATGGCGACTTCGACGTCGTCGTGATCGACGAGGGCCACCGCTCCGTCGCGAAGTCCTACACGGTCCACCTTTTCGAGCGGTACCCGCGCGCCGTCATCCTCGCGCTTTCGGCCACGCCGATCCGGTCCGACGGCCGCCCGCTGGCCTCGCACTTCGACGCCCTCGTGATCGGCGCCCTCTACTCCGAGCTCCTCGCGTCCGGCGCCATCGTCGAGCCGCGCGTCTACTCCACGCCGATCCTGCCCGATCTCTCCAGTGTGAGAACGACGGCCGGGGAGTTCAACCAGGAGGACCTCGAGGCCGCCGTCAACAAGGGCGCGCTCATCGGCAACCTGCTCGCCGAATGGCAGAAGCATCCGCCGCAGCGCACCGTCGTCTTCGCCGTCTCGGTCCGGCACTCGCGCGCGATCGTCGAAACGTTCCGCGCCGCCGGCGTCACCGCCGAGCACCTCGATGGGACCACGCCCGAGGCGGAGCGCACCGCGATCCTCGCGCGCCTCGCATCGGGCGAATCGATGGTCGTCTCCAACGTGGGAGTCCTCTGCGAAGGCTGGGACCTTCCGAGCTGCAAGACGCTCATCCTGGCGCGCCCGACGAAGTCGCTCGGCCTCTACATGCAGATGGGCGGACGCATCTTTCGGCCCTGGGAGGACGTCACGCCGATCGTTCTCGACCACGGCGGCAACGTCGATCGCCACGGGCTCCCGCACGTCGACCGCTCATGGTCGCTCGAGGCGAAGCCGAAGAAGACGACCGACGCGCCGACGAAGATCTGCAAGGCCTGCTACGCGTACGTGCGCGCTGGCGCGAAGGCGTGCCCGTACTGCGGCCACGTGTTCGAGGCCACGCCCGACGACCTCGCGCTAGCGAAGACGACGGAACCGATCCCGATCGATCTCGCCCTCCGCACGCTCGACGCTGCCGACGTGGACGATCCCGTGAAGCTGCGCGAGTTCCGCGCGCTTCACCGGAAGTGCCGCGATCGCGGCTGGAAGCTCGGGGCGGCCATCCACCGATACGAGGAACGCTTCGGCGAGCCGCCGCCGAAGGCGTGGATCGATGCGCTGAAGAGCGACGCGAGGAAGGATGCCGAGTGGAAGGACCGCATCAAGAAGCGACTGGCCGATCAGGGCGGGGTGGCGGCATGACCGAGACCGAGCTCCTCAACCTGTTTTTCGAGCGCGTGCCCGCAGCGCTCCCGGACCTGCGCGTCTTCCGTCGCAACGTCGGACGCTTCAAGACGTTCGACGGCGATCGCGTCGTGCACATCGGTATCGCGGGGCAGGCCGACGCCTACGCGATCGGACGCGGCGGCATCCACGTCGAGCTAGAGGGCAAGGCGGCGCGCGGAGCGCTCATGAAGCGCCAGGTGGCGTGGCGTGCGTGGTGCGAGCGCTGGCGCATCCCCTACCTGGTCCTGCGCGCTCGACGCGGCGAGACCCCCGACGAGACCGTGACGCGATGGCTCGAGGAACTGCGACGTCTTCTTTTGAATCCCGCCGCACGCGTGGAGATGAGCACATGATCGACTACGACTTCGAAGGCCCGCCCTCGTTCGACGACGAGGAGGTGCTGCCCGCGAGCGACGAGGAGCTGCGCGAGGACGCTCCGCTCACGACCGACAGCGCGAACGCCGAGGCCGTCGTCGCCGATCACGGCAAGGGATACCTCTTCGTGCACGCGTGGTCCCGATGGCTTGCGTGGGACGGGCGCCGCTGGCGTGACGAGGGCGCCGATGGCCAGCTTCAGCGCTCGATCGTGCAGGCGATGCGCGCCCGGTGGTCGGCCGCTCGCGCTCGACTCCGCGATGCTGAGGAGCGCATCCAGGCGGCGGCTCTCAAGGCGCAGAAGGACGAGGACGCGGAGTACCAGGCGAAGCGCGAGAAGGCGCTGCTGAAGTGGTACGAGCAGAGCCAGAACCAGTCGCGGATCGCCGCGTGCCGCGTCGGCATGCAGGCGCACCTCGGCGTCTCGCACGACCGCCTCGATTGCCAGCCGATGCTGCTCAACGTGGCGAACGGCACGATCGACCTTCGGAACGCCGAGCTCAGGCCGCATGCCCGCGAGGACTACCTCACGAAGGTGATCGAAACCGAGTACCACGACGACGCGAAGTGCCCGACCTGGGACGCGTTCATGTCGTGGATGATGCCCGAGATCTCGACGCGCTTGTACCTCCAGCGGTGGGCCGGGTACGCCGCGACCGGCAAGGTCTCCGAGCAGAAGATCCTGTTCCTCTACGGCGGCGGCAAGAACGGCAAGTCGACGTGGACGCAGACGATCGCGCGCGTGCTCGGCGCCTATTCGTGCTCCGCGCCGCGCGAGCTGCTGTTCGTATCGAAGGGCGGCGCCGAGCGGCACCCGACCGAGATCGCTGCGCTCTTCGGCATGCATCTCGCCGTCTGCGCCGAGGTGCAAGCCAACGCGCAGCTCGACGAGGCCAAGACGAAGGACCTGTCGGGCGGCGATCGTCTCAGCGCGCGCCGCATGCGCGAGGACAACTGGACGTTCGAGCCGACGCACAAGCTGTTCCTCTACGGCAACAACAAGCCGAACATTTCCGGCTCCGACGACGGCATCTGGCGGCGCATCTGCTTCGTGAAGTGCCTCGGCCAGATCACCGAGGCGGAGCGGGATATCCACCTCACCGACCGGCTCCTCGGTGAGGCCGAGGGCATCCTCCGGTGGGTCGTGCAGGGCTGCCTCGAATGGCAGCGCATCGGCCTCCTCGAGCCCGTCAGCGTCGTCGACGCCACCCAGGAGTACCGCGAGGAGAGCGACGCGATCGGGCGCTACCTCGATGAGCGCGTGGTGTTCGGGCCGGACGACGTCGTGCCCCGCGTCGAGATCCGGAAGGCGTACGAGGCATGGTGCGAGGAGCAAGGCTACATGCCGCTCGGGGCGCGGCGCTTTGCCCAGCGGCTGCGCGAGCACGGGGTCAAGGAGGCCAGCAAGCGCATCGGTACGAGCGTCGTCAACGCGTGGCGCGGATGCCGCCTGAAGTACGGCTCGGAGATGACCGAAAGCTGATTGCCAATGTTTGTACCAACATCTGACTACGGCGTCGGTAGTGTTGGTGTTTGTAAGTAGCAACCTCTCGTTATCAGGATCTTTAGAACTTCTAACTCATCTCTCTAAGAGAGAGATAATAGGAGGATGGTATCAACAACCGCCTACACGCCTACAACCCACCCCCCCCTGACAGTGATCGGGGGGGGCGCGCATGGCGGGGACCGGTCTTTTTTTCTGCGCGTGGGGTCGAAACGGGGTCGGTGACAGGCGTCGGTGACGCGACGGCCGGCAGAGCTGCTTCGATTGTAGACTTGTGCCTCGCAATTCCCGGTTGTGCCATTATGGTTCTAGGATATGGCGCCGCACGTATCGGAAGTCGGGATGACGCGGGCCGGTGACCTGATCTCCCGGTGCGCCGACTCGCACGCCGAGATCGCGGCGAAGCTCGGCGTCGACAAGTCGCTCGTTACGCGGTGGCGGTCGGGCGCGCGTCGACCGTCCGACGAGGACATGGCGACGCTCGAGCGGCTCTACGGCACGCCAGAGGAGCTCGAGCCGCCGTCCCTCGACGAGCCTGACGCCGTCGAGCCCCGGGCCCCGCGTGCGCCGTTCGTCGAGGACGAGAAGGACCGGGCCGAGAGCAACAACGACCGGCTCCACCGCTACATCCGCGAGGGCATGCGGGAGCTCGAGAACGACACGGAGCTGTCTGGCGTGAAGCGTGCCGAGGCGCTGAAGAAGCTCGTCGATGCCCAGGTCGCACTCGACCGGTCGACCGGAGAGAACGCGCTCACGATGACGCGGATCGTCGCGCACCCCGAGTTCCGCCGGTGCGTGCGGCTCGTCGTCGACGCCGTCTCCCCCTTCCCTGACGCGCTGCGGGCCGTGACGAAGGCGCTCGACGCCGCGGGCGCATGATGGCCGCGTCGCCGCTCAGCGTCCGGGGCGCGTACGTGTCGCTGGAGAGCGTGCCGTGGCTGGCGGAGCTGTCGACGCAGGACACGCCCGAGTCGCTCATGATCGAGCGCGAGGAGGCCGCGGAGGGCGACGAGGTGGCCGAGCAGGACTACGTCGCGATCCGCGAGCTCTCGGAGGCGCGGCTGAAGGGCTACCTTGCCTGCATCCCGCCGAGCGAGGCGCTCGCGCTGATGCTGCACCTGGGGCTGCTCGGGTACCCGCCGACGTTCCAGTACGAGATCGCCGAGACGCTCGGCGTGAAGTCGAAGCAGCTGGTGAGCTACATGGTCCGTCGGGCACGCGTCCGGATCCTGTACCTCGCAAGCCGCCCGGCGATCGACGTGAAGGTGCTCGCTCGCGCCATCTCGCCCGCGCAGCTCGCCGTCGTCGCCGACGTCTACGCCACGGCGTCGTTCACCGAAGCCGCTCGGCGTCGCTGGGTGTGCCCGGCGGACCGCATCGGCAAGCGGCGGCACGACTGGACCCGTGCCCATGCGAAGCGGGTGAAGCGAGAGTTCTTCCGCTCGGTCGCGAAGATCGAGCGACGCCCCGAGCTCTCCGAGCAGCTCGCGGCGCTCCTGCACCTCGTGGCGCATCTCGGGTCGCTCAGCCACCACACGGGCAAGGGCTCGTGGTGGACGCCTTGACGTCATCGATCCATCTCGCGTGGGTCCTCGCGTTCCAGTCGGCGGCGGCGAAGGCGGCGAAGCTGACGTGGCCGTCGCCGCGGTACAAGGACGATCCCGAGGGCTTCGCGTGGGACATCTTCGGCGTCCGCCTCCACCCCGATCAGGTCGAGATCATCTGGTCCGTCGTCCAGAATCGGCGCACCACCGTCGTGGCTTGTCACAAGGCGGGCAAGACCATGCTCGGCGCGATCGCCGGGCTCTGGTGGTACTGCTGCGTCCCCGGCGGCCGCGTCGTCCTCTTCGCGCCGACCGACGACAACATCCAGAGCAATCTGTATTACGAGATCGAGGGGCTCGTTCGCCGCTCCGGCTGCTGCGGTGACTGCCGCGCAGCGTTCGCGGGCGCGCACCCCAACCCCGAGTACATCCGGGAGGACGAGTACCCGCGCCCGTGCCCTCATTCCGGGACGATCGACGAGCAGCCGCTCACGAACGCGTCCGACGGCATCCAGGCGGCCGACGGTCGGCAGATCTTCGGCGTGGCCGCGTCGAACCCCGTCGCCCTCCAGGGCCTCAGCGGCCGCATCCTGATCATCGCCGACGAGGCGCCCGGCATCCGCGACGAGCACATGACGGCGCTGAAAAGCTCGCTTGCGGCCGAGCAGACGCGATTCCTGATGATCGGGAACGCGAACTTCGCGACCGGGACCTTCTTCGATTCGTTCCACCGCAACGCGGCGAGCTACGTGAAGTTCGAGATCGATGCGTTCAAGATCGTCACGTACGTCGAGGCCGGCATCGTCCCGGCCTCGGCATCCTTCGCGTCGAGGGTGTGGATCTCCGAGGTGCTCGCCGAGTGTCAGAACGACGAGGACCACCCCGAGTACCGCCTGCGCGTACTTGCGAAGTTCCCGCGCATCGACGACAAGAACCTCATCGCTCGCGGCATGGTGGAGGACTCGGGCCTTCGGTGGCTCGCTCGGAAGAAGGGGTCGGAGGGCCGTCCGCCGGGAGAGTTCGCGCGCACCGAGGGTCCGCTCGAGATCGGCGTCGACGTAGCCGGCGACGGTCCCGACGCCGACGACATCGCGATCGCTGCCGTGCGCGGCCTCGTGTGCCTCGAGATCTCCGTCGTCAACGGGCTCGATAAGTTCGCGATCGCGGACGAGGTCGCGCGCATCGCGGACAAGTACCGCGACCACCGCGAGCGCGAGGCGGTGCGGATCAAGGTCGACGCGGCGGGCATCGGTCACGACACGTACCGCGAGATCCAGCGCACGAAGGCGCGGCAAGACGTCGTGTTCGCCGTCCGCCCCGGTGACCCTCCGCCCCGACGTGACGACGAGTACCTCTTCATCCGCGACGAGATCTGGTTCACCGTCCGCGCGTGGGTCCGATCCGGCGGCGACATGCCCAACGACGCTCTCCTGCACGAGGAGCTCTTCACGGTGACCTACGGCACGCCGTACGCGCCGAAGCACGCGCACAAGCGGACCATCGAACGGAAGGACGTGATGCGGAAGCGGCTGAAGCGCTCGCCTGACCGCGCCGACGCGCTCGGCCTCGCGGTCTGGGACCCTGACGGACTGCACGAGCGCACGTGGGGCGTCGTCCGGCCGCCCGAGGGTCGAGCCCTGCCACCGGCCGCCCGACCTCGCGTGACCCCGCAGAGCGACCGCGGCGGGCACTCGCCGGGACGCGTGCTCTCGCAGTGGATGGGTCAGCGACGAGGGTGACGCCGTCTTTTGACGAGCACCGGTACCGGTGGCGTCCGTCGTCCGTCGGTTCCTCAATTTCGTAACGCGCTCGCAGGGACCACGTCAGGTCGCGCGGCACGGACGGGGCACGCGCGCGTCGAACCTGACGCCGTGGATGGCCACGTACCAGGACTGGGACCTGCCCGACGTGTCGGCCGCGCTCCAGATGGCCGAGAGCGGGAACATGCGCCAGATCGGGCGCCTCTGCGACGCGCTCCTCGGCGACGGCGCCATCGTCGGGCAGCTCTCGACCCGCTTCGACGGAGCACTCCAGCTCCCGTTGCAGATCGAGGCCGCTTCGAAGGGCTCGGAGAAGTACGCGCAGGCCCTGCGCGAGGACTTCGGGACGCTCTGCGCACCCGCCGAGCTCGCCCTCCTTGCCCGCGACGGCGGCCTCGCGAACGTCATGTTCGGCGAGCTGCTCGAGGACGAGGACGGAACGCTCCGACTCGTCCGCCGCAACCCCGAGTTCCTCACGTTCCGGCACGCGGAAAATCAGTGGTACGTGCAGACGGCGGCCGGCGGGCAGGAGCTCGTCACGCCAGGCGACGGCCGGTGGTTCCTCTTCTTCCCGCACGGCGCGGACTACCCGTGGCGGTACGGCATCTGGCAGGCGCTCGCGTTCGCGTACATCAACCGGCGGCAGGCGTTCCTGAACCTCAACGCGTGGAACAACTCCCTCGCGTTCCCGATCAAAACGCTGACGACCCCCAACGGCGCGAACGAGGAGGAGGCTCAGGAGACGTTCGACGCGATCAACCACTTCGGCCCCTTCCCGGCGATCCGCCTGAACGAGGGCTGGACCTTCGATCTCGTCCAGCCCTCGCAGGCCACGCCCACGTCGCTGAAGGACGCGATCGAATCAGCCGAGCGAGAGGTCACGCTCGCGGTGAACGGCCAGAGCGGCACGACCGACCCGGGGCCCGGCTTCGGCAACATCGGCCCCTTCGCCAAGGTGAAGAGCGACCTCATCAAGGGCGACATGAGCGGCCTCGCGAACGGGCTGAATGCCCAGGTGATCCCGGTGTGGGCTCAGCGTCGCTTCTCGTTCGACGGATGGTTCAACCGGCCGATCGTCGGCTGGGACACGACGCCGCCGAAGGACCTCGCGTCCGAGGCCACCGCGGCGAACACGAGCGCGCAAGCGGTCGCCGCCTGGCAGGCGGTGCTCGCGACCGCCGGCTCGACGGAGCGCATCGACGTGGTCGCGATGGCGAAGCACTACGGCATTCCCCTCGTCGGTGCGCCCTCATGAGCGAGCGCGTCATCCTGTCGATCGCCGAGCTCGCCGCGGGACGCGTGCTCGTCGAACGCCCCGCTCCGGGCAAGGCGCCTACCGCGTTCCGCATCTGGGCCTACGGCGAGAACCTATGCGACGACATCGACACGGTCGTCTTCTCGGAGCGGTCCGCGGAGGCGCTGCTCGCCGAGCAGAAGTCCCGCGGCCGGCTGTATGGCTTCGACTTCGATCACCGGTCGGTCATGACCGACGTGTCGCCGGACGCGGCTAAGGCCTCGGGCTGGCACGTGCTGGACGTGCGCGAGTACGACGGCAAGCCCGAGCTTTGGGCGTCGCAGTGCGACTGGACCGATCAGGCCCGCGCGGGCCTCGAGTCGACGCCGCCGGAGTGGCGGTACTTCTCGCCGTGCTTCTTCACCGACAAGAAGACGCGCGAGGTCACCTCCTACGTGAACTGCGCGCTCACCAACTCGCCGCTCACCCACGGGCTGCCGGCGCTCGCGTCCAACGTGAAGCGCCCCACCGCCGTCGCCTCGAGCCGCCTCACCGTGGCTCGCCTCTCGGTTCGCGCGCTCGTCCAGCGCGCGCGTCGCTGACGCCTTCTTTTGATCGGTACTGATTGCCATGAAGGAACTGATCGCGGCACTCGCCGTCCTCGCCGATCCCAACGCATCGCCCGACGACAAGGCGGCCGCGCTCGACAAGCTCTCCGCGTACTTCAACGCGCAGCTCGACGCCGACGAGGCCGATACCGCCGACGACGCCGAAGCCGCGTCGGAAGCCGCGTCGGAAGCCGCGGACGAGGGCGAGAAGCCCGCGAAGACGTCCGAGGCGGGCGACGACAAGGACGAGGAGACGTCCAAGGAGATGACCTCCGCCCTGGCGACGATCGCCACGCTCGCGTCGCGCCTCGACAAGATCGAGAAGGCGTCCGCAGTCGGCAACCGCCAGCGCGCCACCTCGCGCGTGACCCTTCCGCGCGTCCCGGCGAAGCCGGCGATGAGCGCGCAGCAAACGGTGACGATCGACATGATCGATCGCGCCGCCAAGAACACCATCCGCATGACGGGGAAGTGAGAGCAGACCATGGGCGCCTACATCGACAGCAACAAGAGCCGCTACCCCGTCGCCGCGAACGCGGTGATCTCCGCTCGCGACACGGTCTACATCAACCCGACCGGCTACGCGACTGCGGCGCCCGCCCCGAGCGCGGGCATCGTGGGCTCCGTCATGGGCTCCTCGATCGAGGACGTCAACAACACGGGCGGAGCCGACGGCGACCGCTTCGTCATCGTCGAGCACTCGCTCGGTGAGCGCTCGTTCCTCTTCCCGGGCGGCGCGCTGACCATCGCTGACGTCGGCAAGGACGTCTACATCGGCGCGACGCCGAAGACGATCACCACCACGGCAACGAACGCGGTCAAGGCCGGCCGGCTTCAGGGCATCGAAGAAGCCGACGGTCGCGCCCGCGTCATCCTCCCCTTCTGATCTGATCCCGGAGCTCGAATCGAATCATGTTCACCCCCTTGAACGTCGTGATGGCCCTGAACAAGTCGCTTCAGGTCGTCCACCAGGCCAGCTTCGACGCCGCGGTCGCAAACAGCTGGGCGAAGGAAGTCGCGATCGAGATTCCAGGCGAGGCTGCGGAGGACATCCGCCAGTTCCTCGTCGAGGACATCAAGCTCCGCGAGGGCCTCGGCGTCGAGTACTCCGACATCCGCACGTCGGGCATGACGATCGCGCACAAGCCTGCCGGCGGCGGGTTTCACATCCGAGATCGCGACTTCACGACCGCGAGTGCTCTCCAGATCAAGACGGACGCCGCGGCCGGCCTCGGCGCCGCCGCCGCCCTCTACGGTCAGAACGCTCTCCTTCGGCTGATCAACAACCCCGCGACGAAGGCCTACGATGGCCTCAACTTCTTCGCGACGGGTCACTACGTCAACTACAAGGACGGGACGCAGGGCACCTACGACAACACGACCACCGGCGTCGACCTGACCACGCTCAGCACCCTGCCGAAGGTGCTCGCGATGGGCGCGGCCGCCATCGAGAGCCGCGTCATGGCGGACGGCACCCCGCGCATGGTTCGCCCCCGCTGGCTCCTGCACTCGCCCGCCAAGAAGTACGAGGCGTGGACGGCGACGGCCGCGTCGTTCATCTCGATGACCGACAACGTCATGGCGAAGAAGTCGACCTACGACATCACGCCGGTCTCCGTCCCGGGCCTCGCCACCGTGGGCGGCAAGGACGTCATGATCCTCGTTGCCGAGCTCGTCGGCGGCGGCACGCTCGCGCGTCCGTTCGGGATCTCCACGCTGTTCCCGCCGCAGATGACGAACTTCGACGGCCTCACGGTCCCGGAGCTCGCTCGGATGCGCGAAATGGAGTTCGACTGCACCGCCGACCTGACGGCGTTTGTCGGGCACCCGTACCTCGTGCAGCGCCTCGTCTCGGCCTGACGTCGACGCAACACCGTAGACGAGGGCTCGAATCCGGCTTGCCGGGCTCGGGCCCTTCGTCATTGGAGGCAGCATGTCCGCGTACTTCGACGTCGACTACCTCAAGATGATGGGATCGGTTCCCGGTGCGGTCATCGACGAGTTCGAGGCCGCAAACCCCGACCGCCTCGACAAGATGATCGCGGCGATCTCACGCCTGATCGACTCGCACCTCTTCAAGCGGTACGCGACGCCGTTCCGGGAGCCCGTCCCCGAGTCGGTGAAGTTCCACGGCGCGCAGATCCTCTCGCATCAGCTGCGCGTGGTCATCGGTTTCGATCCGGGCAGCGCGCAGGATGACCAGATCATCCAGGCGCGAAAGGATGCGTTCGCCTGGCTCGCCTCCGCGGCGAACGCGCGCGAGGGCCTCGTCGAGCTGCCGTTGCGCGAGCCGGACCCGAACAAGCCCGACGCGTCGGGCGTCTCGCGGCGCAAGGCGCGCGGCTTCTCGTACGGGTCGCCGATGGCCTGGCACCTCGAGCAGCGAGATCGCCGACGTGGCTGACCTGAGCGAGCTCATCGCGGAGATCGAGTCCCTCGGCGCGGCGCCCGAGGAGATCGCCAAGGAGGCGGCCCAAGACGCGCTCGCCGCGCTGAAGGCGAAGACGGCGGCGGGCCTCGACATCGAGGGCAACGCGTTCGCCCCGAAGAAGGACGGCACGTCTTACAAGGACGTGTCCGAGGCGCTCTCCGTCGCGGTCTCCGGCTCGAGCTTCGTCATCACGCTCCGCTCGGAGTCGAACGGCGCGTTCTTCCAGAACCGGATGATGGGCCATCGGGACGACCGGCCGAAGCGGCAGATCCTGCCGACCACCGCCGACGGACCGGAGCCGAAGGAAGCTCTCGAGGCCATCGAGCGCGCCATCGAGCGCGTCCGCGCGCGCAAGCTGGGAGGATGACCGATGCCCGCCGAGATCACGCTCGAGTCCGGATTCTCTGTCTTCGTCGACCGCATGCGTGCGTACCTGGAGGCGCACGCGGTGCCGGCGGAGTTCGCCGCGGGGTGGCTCGCGAGACCGAAGCAAGCGACGCGGCCGGGCGGCAACCGCATCGTGATCGGGCCATCCGACAAGGGCGGCCGCGGCGGCCAGATCATCCCGGCCATGGGCCCCGGCGTCCGGATGACCGCGACGCAGGCATGGCGACCGCTCGCCGCGTGGGAGATGCAGCTCGCTTGCTACGTCTGGGCCACCGACAAGACCTCGGAGGAGGCGCAGGTGAACGCGTCGTTCGGGCTCATGCAATGGGCGATGCGCGCGATCGCGGATGCGAGCTACGGGCACTTCACATTCGGCGCCACGGACTGGACGACGCCGGAAACGCTGACGCAGTACGGCCGCGAAATGAAGCTCTCGTTTCTGATCCGGACGCACGTGATCGATCTGCCGTGGGACCTCACCGGGCCGCTGGTTCCGGTGGTGAAGCGCGAGGGTGACCCCTGACGCCGCCGACGCCTTCTTTTGATCCGGCCGGTGTGCATGACA
The DNA here is from genome assembly GCA_028287035.1 of Labilithrix sp. The sequence continues at coordinate 22,296 of JAQBQL010000241.1, forward strand.
CTGCCCCGTCTCACGTACGGTCGATCTGACGGCAATACGGGGTCCGCGCGGTCCGCCCCGATCGGCATCTTCGCCATCATCGCGGCCTGCTCGGCCGGCGTCGCCGCAAAGCCGACGAGCACGACGAGCAAGGATCAGGCGGTCGCGAGCTTCGGCACCGGCGAGCTCCCCGAGTTCGCCGCGTACATGATCCCGGTCGCCGACAAGCCCGTCGTCCTCGTCAAGGCCACGGCCACCACGCTCGGCTCGTATGGCGCGCTGACGACCACGGGCGCGCCCGGCTCGACGCCCTCGGCGATCACCGCTGGCGCCACGAAGCCCGTCGACCGCTTTCGCGTGGTCGTCCGGTTCCCGGTCGGCGGCACCATCGGCACCGCCGGGATCACCTGGCAGTTCAGCCTCGACAACGGCAAGACGTGGTCCGCCGTCTCGGCTTTGGGCACGGCGACGTCGATCGTCCTCACGGACACGGGGATCACCCTCTTGCTCGGCGCCGGCGGCATCCTCGCGGGCGAGACCGTCGCGTTCACGACGCGCGGTCCGGTCCTCTCTCTCGCGGACATCACGTCGTGCCTCGACGCGCTGAAGGCCACCGGCCTGTCGTTCGAGGCGATCCTGATCGGCTCGGTCGATGCCGACGCCACGATGATCAACGGCGTACGAACCGCGCTCGCCGGCTTCATGTCGCGCGGCCTCTCGAAGCGCGCGATCCTCAACGTGCGCGCCTACACGCCGGGCACCGAGACTGCCCAAGCGTACATCGACGCGCTCACCGTCATCAGCACCGCGGGCCGGGTCGGAACGCGCGTCGACGTGTGCGCCGACGGCTGCTACATCCCCTCGCCCATCCGCGGCATCAGCATGTGGCGGCCGACGGCGCTCGCGCTCGCCGCGCGCATCGCGAAGATCTCGCTCGGCACGGATGCCGCGTACGTGGCCGACGGCCCCGTCGACAGCGCCACGATCTTCGACGACGACGGCAGCACGATCTGCTGGGACGAGGCTGTGACGCCCGGCCTCGACGATCAGGGGTTCGTCACGCTCCGCACGCTCGCGCGCCGCGCCGGCTGTTTCGTCGGCAACCCGCGCGTATTCTCGCCGATCGGCTCGGACTACGTCTTCGATCAGCAGGAGCGCACGATGTGCGTCGCCGAGGAGCGGACCTACGACTTCCTGACCGAGGAGCTCTCCGCGAAGAAGCGCAAGGAGCCCGTGCCTGGCCCGCAAGGTCAGGTCTACATGCTCGAGGCCGACCTGGCCGACATCGAGCAGAGGGCGACGCTCGACGTGCAGGCCGTGCTCAGGGGCGAGGTCACCGACGTTCGCGTGTCCCTGGCGCGCACTGACGACGTCGGCGCCAACTCGGGCGCGGTCATCACGGCGACCGTCGAGATCTCGAGCCTCATCTACATCAAGGGATTCGCCGTCACGACCCGGTTCGTCCGGTCGTTCACCATCTGATCAGGAGATCGATCGCGACATGCTCCCCAACCCCATCATCGGCGGCTACCCGTACAACTGGTACGAGTCCATTTTCAAGTTCGACGCGCTCTCCGTCGAGGGCGTTCTCTCCGTCTCCGGCATCAAGCCGAAGGTCGAGCAGTCGCCTCAGTACGGCACCGGTCGCTTGGCGCTCGCGATCGCCACGGGCAAGGTCGAGCTCGAGCCGATCACCGTGAGCATGTACCTCTTCGCGTGGACCCCCGTGAAGGCGATGCTCATGGCGAAGTCGCTCGGCCGCGGCCTCGCGTTCGCTGAGTTCGCGTTCACCGCGATGGCCACGGGAAACCCGCTCGCGGGCGCGCCCCCGGTGGGCGACGTCTTCAGCCAGTGCAAGATCTCCGAGGTGGGCAAGGAGTACGGGCAGGACGTGAACGGCCTCAAGATCGACGTCGTGTTCCAGCCGCTCCGACACCGCGACATCGACGGCGTTGCGATGGTCACGTCGCTATGAGCGGCGCCGAGAAGACGCCCGTCGAGATCCTCGCGGAGCTCGAGCAGCAGCTCGCGGCGAAGACCCTCGAGATCAAGGGCGCAGACCCCGAGACCGCGCGGAAGATCGACGACACGAAGGCGGACCTCGAGTACCTCGGGCTCGTCGGTAAGTTCAACGCGCTCGGCAAGCAGAACCAGAAGTACGCGATCGTCGACGTAACGAGCCACGGCAAGGGCTTCATCGTCGTCGCGATCGGACCGAAGGCCGAGATGCACCGCAAGGCGGTGGCCGCGCTCGCGAAGGAAGACAAGCTCACCGACGCGAAGCTCCTCGAGATCGTCCGCGAGTGCGTGCAGCACCCCGCGCTCGACACGTTTGACGTGCTCGTCGCCGAGCTCCCCGCGGTCACCGACGTGTGCTTCCTCGCGGTCCAGGATCTCTGGGGCGCTCGCGCGAAGATCCGCCTCGAAAAATAACAAGCCGAGCGAGGGCGGCGGTCGAACACCCCTCGCGCGACGTGGAGGCGTTTCGCGCCCTTCTACTCCCGGACCCCGACCCGATCGATCCCGAGGCAGAGGAAGAATCCCGCGAGGTCGGCGCGATCCTCAAGGCTGTCGAGTTCGAGTACGCACGCGAGTCGCTGAAGAGCCTGAAGGCGATCGAGGCGATCCTCTCCGCGGTCCACCTGAAGAAGAAGAGATGAGCTCCCGATGGCGGTCCGCGAAACCAAGTGGGTGGTGACGGTCGACGGCAACGCCAAGGAGGCGAGCGCCGAGACCGTCGACGCGCTCAAGGCGATGGCGGCCGAGTACGAGAAGAACAAGCAGGCGCTCGCGCAGCTCAACTCGGCACTGAAGTCCTCGGGCAAGGGCACGGCCGAGGTGACGAAGGGCATCAAGGATCAGATCGAAAAGCTCACCGCGCGACAGGCGGTCGTGACCGCCGACGCGGCGAAGCATGGTCAGAGCGTCAAGACGATCATCAAGAACGCGCAGAAGGAAGCCGCCGAGCGCGAGAAGTCCGCGAAGAAGGTGCAGCAGGCCGAGAAGGACCGTGCTGCGACCCAGGCGAAGGCCTACAGCATGCTCGGCGGCCGCCTCGGCGCGCTTCGCAACCGGCTCCTCGAGTACAAGGACGTCGCGAGCGAGGACGGCGGCAAGGGCGCGCTGCTGAAGGCCGGCCTCACGGGCGCGGCAGAGGGTGCGGTCGCCCTGTCTGCGGCTGCGGCGGCGGCTGCTGTAGCGGTCGGCGTCGCCCTCGCGGTAGGCATCGCTGCGGCGACCGTGAGCCTGACGAAGTGGGTCGTCCTCACGGCGAGCGCGCGCGCGCAGACTCGGCTGCAAATGGAAGCGTGGGTGCGCACCGGGGAGAACGCGCGGAACCTCGCGGACCAGGTCGACGCCCTGGCGAACAAGGTGCCGACCTCGACGGAGGCCCTTTCCAAGCTCGCCATCCAGCTCCGTCAGGCGGGCATCCGTGGCGCGCCTCTCGTCGACTCCCTCAACGCAGTAGGGCAAGCGTCGGCCGCGCTCGGCGACGATGCCGGCGCGAAGATTCAGGAGTTCATCACCCGGTATCAGCGCATGGGCGTGATGCAGATCAACCCCCTCGAGATGATCGGCACGGGCCTCGATTTCGACGACGTCGCCGGAGCGCTCGCGAAAGGCATGGGCACGTCAATCGAGAAGGCGCGCGCCGCGCTCGCCACGGGGCAGGTGAAGCTCGCCGACGGCGCGGCGGCGATGCGGAAGGCCGTCGAGGACAAGTTCTCTGGCCTCAACCTGCGCAAGCTCTCCGACCTGTCGACCCTGTCCGAGCAGTTCGGCAAGCGTCTCTCGGCGCTCACGAAGGACGTGAACCTCGAGCCCATCACGCGCTTCCTGGACCGGATCTACAAGTCGCTCGATGAGTCCTCCGTCTCAGGGCAGGCGCTCAAGACGCTGTTCGAGAGCCTCGCGACCGCGCTGGGGTCGACCCTCGACAAAAACGGCGACTGGATCGAGTACGGGCTCAAGGAGTCGATCATCGTGGCGCTCGATCTCGCGACGCAGATGGTCCTCGTGAAGAACCGCGTCGAGGACGCCTTCAACGATGGGCGGAGCGCGGCGGAGAAGTTCAATTCGGTACTCGACACGATCAAGAGCGGCCTCAAGATGGCCGCGGGGCTGTCGGTCATGGTCTTCGATCCAGTGCACGGAGCGAAGTGGACCTCTGACGGAGCCAAGGGGCTCTACGACGCTGCCACGCGCCCGGCGGGCCCCGGCGCGACCAAGCCCGTTGCGCCGGCGGCGCTGCCCGCACACGCAAGCGGCGGCGTCGTGACCGGGATCTCGCGCGGCGTCGCGAACACGGCGCCCCTACCCGCCGCCGGTGAGGGCCTCGTTTCGATCGGCATGGGCGAGGCCATCGTTCCTGCGTCGCAGGTCGGCGCGGCCGGCGGAGGTAGAGCGGCGCTGACGATCTCGATCGGGGACGTCATCGTGTCGAGCTCGGCATCCGATCCCGGGGCCGTGGCGAAAGAGGTGCACGACAGCGTCCTCGAGAAGATCCTCAACGCGCTCGAAATCGGCAACGCGCAGCTGGCGGTGCGGTGATGGCGTTCTCGGTCGACATCGACTTCCTCGTGGTGGGCGCCGTGCCGGTGCCCGCCGACAAGACGACGCTCAGCCCCCCGAAGCTGAAGCGGAATTGGACCGTGCAGCCAGGCTTCGGCATCCAGGGCGCGTTCTGTGTCTACACCGGTGAGGGCCTGGCCGCGTTCGACGCCACGTTCGAGTTCTGGGACGAGACGAAGGAAGCGCTCTGGGACCAGTTCGCGAACCGCTACCTCGTCGCGCCAAAGGGCGTGCGACCCGCCGCGATCGGCGTCTACCACCCGGTACTCATGAAGGCGCCGTTCAAGATCCAGAACGTGCAGGTGACGGACATCGAGGGGTGGAGCCTCGTATCACCCGGGCACTGGCAGACGCGCCTGACGCTCCTCGAGTACCGGCCGCCCGCGCCGTTCAAGCCGGTGAAGACCGAGCCCGTCGTGCCCGGCGTTGAGAAGGTCGCGGTCGCGAAGCCGAAGACCGAGCAGGACATCCGCATGCAAGAGGCGGCCGCGAGGCTGAAGGCCGCGGCCGAGGCGGGCAAGTGAACACGATCGGCGCGCTCATCATCACGTCGTGCACGCTCTACGTCCCTGAGTCGGGATCGTGGGTGCTCGAGGTGGATCACGACCTGCCGACGGGCGCGCCCGCTCCCAAGGGCAAGGTCGCGTGCCTCGTCGGCGGCGTCCCGTTCTTCGGCACGGTGGACCCGGCCTCGTCGGGCGTCTTCGGCACCGTCGCTCGGTGCCGCGTCGTCGGCGCCCTCGAGTGGCGATCGAGCCTGCCGAAGCGCGACTTCCAGAATCCGGCCGGCGTGCTCTCCTCGGTGGTCGTCGCCGCAACGGCCGCCGAGCTCGGCATCGCCGCCACCGTCGTCGCGCCCGAGTCGCTCGGCGCGCACTTCACGCGGGTCGCCGCTCCCGCATCGCAGGTGCTCGGCCGTTCGGGATGGTGGGTCAGTCCGGCCGGGATCACGACCGTAGGCCCTCGCCCGCCGTCCGCCCCGGGCCTCGACTTCTTCCTGGCCGACTACGACCCGCTGTCACGCACGGCGCAGGTCTCCAGCCTCGCGCCGATCATGCCGGGTATGATCGTGCCGGACCCGCGCCTGCCCGGCGGTGCGCTGCGCGTCCGAGAGGTCACGCAGACGTGGAACGCGGACGGCGCGTCCGCGTCTCTCTGGATGGGCGAGACCTCGTCCGCTGAGGTGCAGGGGCCGCGGATCGCGAGCGCGATCCAGGCCCTGGCCGTCGCCGCCATGCGCCCCGAGCTCCTCACGCACCACGCCTACACCGTCGTGGGCCAAGCGCCGGACGGCGGGTACCTCCTCAAGAGCGAGGTGCGCGGGCCCGTCCCGGACGCGACGCCGGTGGTGCACTGGCCAGGCGTTCCCGGCCTGTCGCTCACGCTGACGCCCGGCGTGCGCGTCCTGGTGGGCTTCCGAGGCAGAGAGCCGGTGGTGGTGGGCTTCGACGGCTCCGCGCCGCTGGTGGCGACCTGGGAGGCCACGTTGCTGAACCTCGGAGGCGAGGTCGCCACCGGGGTCGCGACCCAGGAGACCATGACGGTGCTCCTCGGCCTCCTGGCAACGTTCGTCACCGCCGTCGGCTCCTTCGCCAGCACGCCTGTCGTGAACGCGCTCGCGAAGCCGCTTGCCGACGCTATCGTCGGCGCTGCCGGTCCGTTGGCGCTCCAGCTCGCGCTTCCTACGAACTTCTCGACGCGGGTGCGGGCGGTGGGGTCGTGACGCCTTCTTTTGCTTCGACGCGGCATGCGTGGACCTCGTCTGCCTCGACGACCTTGACGAGTTCGCGTCCGAGACGGACGACGAGCTCGAGCAGCTTGCGCAGGATCTCGAGCATCGCCTGCTCGAGGAGTACGGCAGCAACCCGGACGACGAGGACCGCGGCGTAGGGCTTCTCTCGCGCCTCTCGGGCTCGGACGATCCCACGAAGATCGGTCGCCTCATCGAGGCTGACTTCGTCAAGGACGTCCGCGTCCTGGCATGCATCGCGAAGGTCGTCCTCGGCGGGGCCGGCAACGGCGGCGCGGTCGCGCAGCTCGCGATCGAGGTCACGACGGACGACGCGCTGTTGCGGCTCGGCTACTCGGTCGGCGCGGACGGCACCCTGACGGGAGGCGTCGCCACATGATCTCGCTGGACGACCTCATCACGAAGGTCTCTCCCGACGACTACATGGCGAGGCTCGAGAGCGTCCTCTCGACGCTCGGCACCGACCCGTCGAAGTTCCGGAAGGGCGGCGTGCTCCGCGTGCTCATGCGCGCGCAAGGCATGACGTTCTCCGGTCTCACCGAGATCATGGTGGCCGTCATCCGCGGCGGCTTCCTCGATCTCGCAGAGGGCGCGTGGCTCACGCTGCTCGCGCGCTACGTCTTCGGCGTCGAGCGTCGCGCCGAGCAGCCGGCGAGCGGCAACGTCACGCTCGTGAACGGGGGCGGCGGCACGTTCGCGCCCGGTGACTACCCGATCGGGAGCGTCAGGCTCTACTCGAGCCGCACCGGAAAGAAGTACCTCAACGCTGAGCCGCTGAGCCTCGGCCCGTTCGCCACCGTGACGATCGCCGTCGTGGCAGTCGAGACCGGAGCGGCATCGAACGCCGCGGCCGGCGACATCGACTCGCTCGAGACGAGCCTTCTCGGCGTCACCGCGGCGAATGCCGAGGCCGTCGTCGGCCTCGACGAGGAGTCCGACGTCGACCTGCGCACCGCGTGTCGAGCGAAGACGGCGAGCGTCAGCGACCTCGGCCCCCGCGGCGCGTACCTCTGGGCCGTTCGTCAGGCGACGCGGCTCGACGGCACGCCGACGGCCATCAACCGCGTGTTCGTCCCCGAAGGAACGTGGGATGCGGTCGTCCGCGTCGTGCTAGCGAGCGCCGCCGGCGCCCCGATCGCGGGCGACTTGACCGCGGCGACCACGTCGATCGAGTCGCGCTCTCGTCCGTCCGGCATCAAGGTGGAAGTGCAGGCCGCGGCTGCCGTGCCGTACGCGCGCACCGCCACGATCTGGGTGCAACGAACGAGCGGGCTCGACCTCTACGCCCTCCAGGCGCAGGCGAACCAGGCGATCGCGACGGGGCTCAGCACGTACCCGATCGGCGGTTTCAAGAAGCCGTCCCAGACGCAAGGCGCGCTCTACTCCGACTGGATCAAGGGCGCGTGCAAGGTCCACCCGTCGGTGTTCGACGTCGACCTGTCCCTCGAGTCCGATCTCCTCCTCGCGTCGAACGAGGTGGTGACGTGGGCAGGCTCGGTCCTCGTGAGGGCTGCGTAGATGGCCGGCCTCCTCACCGACGGGATCGAGCGCCTCGTGCCGTGGTGGCTCCGCAAGCGGGCCGGCCTCGAGCGCGGGTTCACGTACCTCTGGGCGAGCGCCCTGATGTGCGACGTGATGATTCACTCGCTCATCCAGGGGATCGAGGCCGCGTGGCCTGGATACGGCACGCCGACGGCGCTCACCGAGATCGGCGCCACTCGCGGGATCGTTCAGGGGCTCTCGGACTCCGACGCCGAGTACGCGGCGCGCCTGCGCGCCTGGCTCGACAACGCCGACCGCGTCGGATCCGACGAGGCGATCGTTCGGTGCCTGCACGACTACCTGCTGGCGCGCCCGATGGTGCGCATCGTCGACCGCCATGGGCAGTGGACGGAGATCAACGCCGCTGGCGTCCTCCGCACGTTCACCGCGCCCTGGGACTGGGACTCGATCTCCGCCCCGAGCGCGGGAACGACGCGGCCGACGGACGTCTGGGTCATCGTCTACGGCGCCGCCTACACGAAATATCCGACGTGGGCGTCGCACGACCTCTCGCACGGGATCGGCCACAACGCGCCGCTCACCGAGGCCGATCAGGCCATCGCGATCCTCAAGCAGGCGAAGCCCGCGCACAACTGGATCCGCTGCGTCCTCTGGGTCGACAGCCCCTCTCAGCTCGATCCGGAGCTCGGCACCGGGCTCCCCGACGGACGGTGGGGGAAGTGGAGCAAGGACGACGGGAGCGGCGGCCGCGTGCCGAGCCGCAATGCGAACTTTCGATACTGGGAATTTGACCAATGACCACCTACGCCGGTGACCCCAATTCGTGGCCCGCAAGCCTCCCTCTTCTCGCGGACAACACGCCGCCGAGCGCGGCGGACATTGACGTTCCGCTCGAGGTGCTCGCCGACCGCACGGCGTACCTCAAGGCGCTCAACGTCGATCGCTACGACATCATGCCGTCGCTCAGCGGCAGCTGGACGTGCCCCGAGGGGGTCTATTGGGTCGACGTCATCGCGTGGGGCGGCGGTGGCGGCGGCGGCTGCGGCACGCCCGGCACGAGCGGGAGCCCCTCGACGACGGCGCCCTTGGGCGGTGGCGGTGGCGGCGGCGCCATCCTCACGCGGACGCGCTGCCCGGTGGTGCCCGGCACCACGTACCCGTACTTCGTTGGGGCTGGCGGCTCCGGTGGCGCCGGCCTCGCTGGAGGAAACTCGGGAGCCAACGGCGGAACCGACGGCACCGATTCGATCTTCGGGCCGTTCGTCGGCGGCATCATCGTCGGCCGAGGCGCCCAAGGCGGAGCGGCTCCCGGGTCGCCGTTCGGCGCGGCCACGAACGTCTACCCGTTCGTCCCCGGCGGCCAGGCGGTACGGCAGACGTACCCGCAGGGGGCCGTGAGGAGCGCAACGCCGATGGCAAGCGCCCTCCCGCTCCCACCGGCCCCTCAGGCGGGCGGGCAAGGCGGCGGCGCGACCTTCTCTGGTCAGGCCAGCGAGGGCGGTGGGTCCGCGCAGGGCCTCCCCGGCGGTCTGCCCGGCACGCCTGGCTCGACGATCACAAACCTCGGCGGCGGCGCGGGCGGCGGCGGCGGCGCAGGACCGGCGGGCGCGGGCGGCG
>JAQBQL010000242.1 GCA_028287035.1 Labilithrix sp.
TCGACGGCGTCGGGCTGGCGGCGGGCGCGGTGAGCGCCGCCAAGGGCGCCGCGGGCGATGCCGGCACCTCGGGCGAGCCTGCCGCTCCCGCGGAGAAGAGCGCCGATCCGACGCACGCGCAGCTCTCGTTCTCCGCAAGTGCCGCGGCCGCGGCCGCCGCTGCGCCTTCCGCTTCCATCGCCCCGCCTGCGCGAGCGCCTTCCGTCACCTTCCCGTCGTCTGCGCGCGCTCCGCAGAACGGCGCCAACGCCGACGACAAGCTGTTCGAGGACCGTAAATGAAGCGTTCCGTTCTCTTGCCCTTTGCCCTGGCGCTCCTCGCGCCCGAGCTCGCCCTCGCCGCCGATCCGCCATCTCCCCCGGCCGCGGCCGCCCCTGCTCCCGCCGCGGGCCGCGTGAGCGATCCCGCCGCCGCGCAGACGCTCTTCTACGACGCGCGCAAGCTGATGGAGAAGGGCAACTACGCCGACGCGTGCCCGAAGCTCGAGGAGAGCATGCGCCTCGACGAGGGCGTCGGTACGCAGTTCAATCTTGCCGACTGCCACGAGCACGTCGGCAAGCTCGCGAGCGCGTGGGCCGGATTTCTCGATGTGGCCGCGCAGGCAAAGTCGGCCGGCCAGCCGGACCGCGAGAAGGTCGCGCGCAAGCGGGCGGCCGCGATCGAGCCGCGCCTCCCGAGGCTGGTCGTCGACGTTCCGCCGAACCAGCGCGACGTCATGGTGAAGCGCGACGGCGTCGCCATCGGCTCGGCGGCCTGGGGCGCGGCGATCCCCGTCGATGCCGGTCCGCACCGCATCAGCGTGACCGCGCCGGGCAAGCAGTGGGAGACGACGACGACCGCCATCGAAAAGCAGACGGTGCACGTCACCGTCCCTCGCGAGCTTCCTCCCGCGCCGCTCGCCGCCGCCACGCCGGGGCCCGCCGCTGCGCCTGCCCTGGACAACACCGCCGATCTCGTCGCGCCACCCCGCGAGAGTCGCGGCGCGACCCAGCGCACCGCCGGATGGATCGTCGCGGGGGTCGGCGTCGTCGGCCTCGGCCTCGGCGCCGGGTTCGGGCTGTCGTCGATCGGCAAGCGTGACGACTCGCGAAACCACTGCGTCGCCGACCAGTGCGATGCCGAGGGCGTCGGGCTGCGCGACGATGCGATCAAGAGCGGCAACATCGCGACCATCGCCACCGTGGCGGGCGCCGCCGCGGTCGCCGGCGGCCTCATCCTCGTGCTCACCGCGCCTCACGGCACGAGGGAGCGCACACCCCAGACCACCGCCATCCGCGCCGTGCCGACTGCCGGCCCGGGCAGCGGTGGCCTCATGCTGACCGGGAGCTTCCAGTGAGCAAAGCCTTGCGTTCTCTCGCCGTCACCGCGGTCGCCACCCTCGGCCTCGTCGCCCTCGCCGGCGGCTGCAACAGCATCCTCGACAACAACCCGGGCGTGCTCGTCGTCAACAGCGAGGACGTGAGCGTTCCGGACTCCGCGCCCGAGCCGGTCCCCGACGCGGGAGCCGACGTGAGCGTCGCCGACGCCGCCGAGGACGTGGACTCCGGCCCCGAGTCGCCCGACTGCCCGAAGGGGCAGCACATCTGCAACGGCACGTGCGTGTCGCTGACCGATCCCATCTACGGGTGCGGGGATCCGAGCTGCCAGCCCTGCGCCTCCACCCACAGCACGATGGCGTGCCAGGGGAACAAGTGCGTCGTCGCGGGCTGCGACCCCGGCTACTCGAACTGCAACGGCCTCGCGGCCGACGGGTGCGAGACCGACCTCGCCAAGCCGCAGACCTGCGGATCGTGCAACGCCAACTGCGCTCCGGCCACGCCGCTCTGCGCGGCGTCCGGCTCCACGTTCGTGTGCACGAACGGGTGCACGCCGAGCGCGCCGGTCAACTGCAACAACACGTGCGTGAACCTCCTCACGAACACGAACAATTGCGGCGCGTGCAACATGAAGTGCCCGGTCGTCCCGAACAGCACGGCGACGTGCGATACCGGGGCGTGCGGCTTCACGTGCAAGCCGCAGTTCCACGCGTGCGCCGGCAAGTGTCCGGCGAAGACGGACCCCACCGCATGCGGTCCCGACTGCACGGTGTGCCCGGTCCCGACCGGCGGCGTCGCGACCTGCACGAACGACGTGTGCGGGTTCACGTGCACGGCGCCGAACCATCTCTGCGGCGGCAAGTGCGTGCAGAACGACCCGACCGCCTGCGGCGCGGCCTGCACGGCCTGCCCGGCGGTGCCCAACGCGGCGCCGACCTGCGCCGCCGAGAAGTGCGGGTTCACCTGCACGACCGGCTACGGCGATTGCAACATGAACGCGACGGACGGCTGCGAGGCCTCGCTCCAGACCGACGCGCTCAACTGCGGCGTATGCGGCAAGCTGTGCCCGGCGGGCAAGGCGTGCGTCGCGGGCGCCTGCGAGCCCTGACGTGAGCGGCGGGCGCGGCCTCGTGGTGGCGGTGGCGCTGCTCGCCGCCGCGGCCGCGTCCGTGGCGCTCGGGTGCAACACGCTGCTCGAGAACGACCCGGCGACCCTCGCGCCGTCGGCGGCGCCGGGGGAGACGGAGCAGCCGGCGCTCCACGAGGACGGCGGCGCCGAGACCGGCGCGGGCGGCGGCACGGAGGACGGAGGGGGCACGGTGACCGCCGTCGACGGGGGCGCCGACGCGAGCACCGTCGGGACCTGCGAGGCGGGGGCGTGCGCTCCCGGCTGCGGGCCCGAGGCGCCCCTCACGTGCGGCGGGTCGTGCGTCGACCCGCTGACGAACACGAGCCACTGCGGGACGTGCGGGACGGCATGCGTGGCCGGCGCCAACGGCGCGGCGACATGCACGAACGGCATCTGCGGCGTCGCCTGTCAGGAGGGCTTCGGCGACTGCAACGCCGACGCGCTCGACGGCTGCGAGGCCGACCTGCGCACCAGCACCGCGAGCTGCGGCGCATGCGGGAAGCATTGCGGCGTGCTCGACCGATGCGTGAACGGCGACTGCAAGCTGTTCGGCATCGGCATCATGGCGCCCCGCTGAGGAGCGCAGGGGCTCAGCGGCGCCGCTCGAGCGGTCGCGCGCCCTTCTTCGCCTCGAACCACGAGCTCCGCAGGTTGCGGCGCAGGGCCGAGGCGTAGAGGCAGTCGCGCAAGCTGTTCAGCTCGCTCGTCACGGCGCCGTGCGGGAGCGCGGTGCGGATGCTCACCGCCTCCGCCTTCGTGAGCTCCTCGCGCGAGAGCGTGCCCTCGATCTGCTCGTGCGCGGTGGCGACGCCGCCGCGTTCCAGCTCGGCGAAGAGCGCATGCGTGTTCGCCTCGGTGCGCCCTGCGGTGAAGTACGAGACGAGCTTGTGGCGCGCGCCCATCGGCTTGCCGTGGCCCTCGACGACCCAGTCGCGGAAGACCTCGGCGTCGGCGTAGAGCGCATCGAACAGGTACGCCTCCTGGACGGGCACGCCGCCCATCTTCAGCGCGCAGGCCGCCGCGTGGTAGCCGCCCGAGTGAGCCGAGATGCACACGCGGCCGATCTCGGCGCTCGCCGGCAGCGCGGCGCGCCCCGCGGCGCTGCGCACCGAGGGGGCGTCCATCGTGCGCAGCACGTCGGCGAGCAGCCGGGCGAGCCCGCCGGGTGCCTCGAGCTTGCCCGCGGAGGAATCGGGCGCCAGCACCGCGAGCTGCGGCACGACGAGGATGGCGTTCTGCTTGCTGTCGAACAGCTGCTCGCGGAGCTGGTGAGCGACCATCGCGCGTTCGGCGGTCGTGTTGTGACCGTGGAAGTGCACGACGGTCGAGACGCTCGCGTCGCGCGCGACCCGGTGATGGTGCGGGATGAAGACGAGCACCGTCGGATCGGCGTAGCCCCCGGCGGCGAGCGGGAACGGCGCGTGCTCGAGCTCGAGGGTCGCGGTCACGCCGCGGAGATCGCTCGCGACCTTCACGACGCGCGAGGCGACGCGGGCCGGCGGCGGCGGCGGAGGCGCGCCGCCCGGAAGCGACTCGCCGAACGCACGGCGTGCGTTCAGGAGGCCGAGCCCGACGATGGGCAGCGCAGCGAGCAGCCCGCGGCGCGAGAGGCGATGGTCCCGGGTCATGGCGATGTCCCTCGGTGCCGACCCTCACCAATCCGGCGCCGGTGGGCCAAGTTTGTGCCCACGTTGTCCTACACAGGCGCCGGGCTGCCGGCCGGTGCTTCGCGAAGCGCTTACGGAAGGTCGACCTCGACGCGCGCCGGCGGCCCGGCCTCGACGTCCGCGAGCAGCTGACCGACGTGCAGGACGTAATGGCCTGCGGGGAGCGCAGCGGCCGCGCACGCGCCGCCGTCCGGACGCGCCTTGCAGGGGTCGGTCGCGCCGCGGCCGAGCACCTTCGCGATGGCCGGCAGCACCGTCAGCCTCGCCGCTGCGCTCCCGCCCGGAAGGAGCAGGATGGCCGCGAAGTGGGCCCGCGCTCCCTGCCCCGGATCGGCGAGCGCGAGAGCCGGCGGCGCGAGCTCGTAGATCGTGTGGTGGGCGTCCTCCGCGAGCACGGAGAACGCGGGAAGCTTGCCATGGAAGCTGAGCGGCAGCGTCGCCGAGGCAGACCCCTTGTTGACGAGGCGGAGCGTGACGGCGCCCGGGCCGGCGGGCTCCGCCTCCTGGACGAGAAGGACCCCGCGGCCGCCGTCCTGGGCCTCGAAGCGCGTGCGGAGGCGCTCGGCGCGCACGCGGTCGATCGCGCACGGCTCGCTCGTGACCACCTCCGCGAAGGAGAGCGCGCCGCCGGTGCAGCCCGGGCCCGGGGGACCGTCGAGATCGCGCCCGGCCCCGGGCGACGCGTCGCGGAAACGGGTGCTCGCGTCCCCCTGCGGGAGATCCTCGTCGGGGCTCGCCTCGCCTCCGCGGTCGGCGGGCGCGGGCGGCG